>CAYWUU010000105.1:0-4382 GCA_964461405.1 uncultured Erysipelothrix sp. | reverse complement strand
ATTCCATTTTGACTTAACTTACGATCCAACACAATTTGCCCTTCAGTAATATACCCTGTACAATCTGGAATTGGATGTGAAATATCATCATTGGGCATCGTTAAAATCGGAATTTGCGTCAAGGAACCGCTGCTTCCTTCCATACAACCCGCCCGCTCATACAACGAAGCCAAATCAGAATACAAATAACCCGGATACCCTTTTCTACCGGGAACCTCTTCTTTCGAAGAACTATACTCACGCAAGGCTTCACAATACGCCGTAATATCACTCATCACCACTAATATTTGCATATTATGTTCAAACGCCAAATATTCCGCAGCACTTAGCGCAAAACGCGGGGTAAGAATTCTTTCAATGATGGGATCATTTGCTAGATTAAGAAACATACACACATGATCCATAATCCCCTGTTCCATAAAAGACTGCTTAAAGAAAGACGCAACATCATGCTTAACACCCATTGCCGCAAAAACGATCGCAAAATCCTCACCGCTGCCATCCATGATCTTAGCTTGCTTAACGATTTGTGCCGCTAACTCATTATGAGGCAAACCACTTCCGGAAAAGATAGGAAGCTTTTGACCTCGAATTAAAGTATTCAGCCCATCAATCGCACTAATACCAGTATTAATATAGTTTCTAGGATAAATGCGCGCCACAGGATTAATAACACTCCCGTTAATATCTCGAAACTCACGCGCAAATACCGGTCCCATTGCATCAATGGGCTCACCCGATCCATCAAAGACCCGCCCCAATATTTCCTTTGACAATGCGATCTCAATACTATGTCCCTTTAAAGTCGTTATCGTATTATTCACAGAAAGTCCCTGCGTATCTTCAAAGACTTGAACCAAAGCACGCTCGCCCTTTAACTCTATTATACGACCCAAGCGCTTATGATTAGTATCATCCACCAGTTCAACCAACTCATCAAACATACCATTAGTGACACCATCAAGTGCAATGAGGGGACCACTAATCTTACTTAAACCTCTAATTTTCTCTTCCATCATGATCCCCTTTCTAGTCAATTGAAGCCAAGGCTTCCCTAACCATTACATAATACCGTTCAAATTTACTAAGATCTTCATCCACTTCATATTTTAATGCTATTAAACGCTCAAAAATACGCGTTTCAATTATAGCTGACATGGGTTTCTTTTCATCCAACACTTTAAGACAAGCCCCATAGGTAAAGTTAATTAACCGTAGCATCTCAAATTGCTTCCTCAAAGAAACACTACTATCAAACGCATGAAACGCATTTTGTTGAAGATATCCCACTTTAATTACTTTAGCCATTTCCAGGGTTAAGCGTTGCTGATCCGCCAAAACATCTTGACCAATTAACTTAACAATTTCCATTAAACTATTCTCTTCACTCAAGATACTCAAAGCTTTTTGGCGATAATTTAGAAAATCTGCATCAATATTCTCAACATACCAATCCTTTAACTGCGAACCATACTCAGAATAACTTTGATTATAATTAATAGACGGAAAATGACGCACATACGCCAGGTTCTTATCTAAAGCCCAAAAGCATCCGATAAAGCGTTGCGTATTTTGGGTCACGGGTTCACTAAAGTCCGCTCCTTGAGGGGATATAGCACCAATAATACTAATAGAACCAATCCGATCGCCCCATGTTTCAACATATGAACTGCGTTCATAAAACTGCGCCAAGCGCGACGCTAAATACGCCGGATACCCCTCTTCAGCTGGCATCTCTTCTAAACGCCCCGATAATTCCCTAAGAGCTTCAGCCCAACGCGATGTTGAGTCGGCCATCAAAGCAACATGATAGCCCATATCGCGGTAATACTCCGCAAAGGTAATTCCTGTATAGATAGATGCTTCCCGCGCTGCCACCGGCATATTGGATGTATTCGCAATTAAAATGGTGCGTTCCATTAACGTCCGTCCCGTTTTAGGATCCACCAGTTCTGAGAACTCCTCTAAAACCTGCGCCATTTCATTACCCCGCTCACCACACCCAATATATACAATAATATCAGCATCGCACCACTTCGCTAACTGATGCTGAAGCATCGTTTTACCAGCGCCAAAGCCCCCTGGAATCGCTGCACTTCCTCCCTTTACAATTGGAAAGAACGTATCAATAACACGCTGCCCTGTAATTAAAGGCTCCTTAACATCAATACGACGCTTAACCGGCTTAGACAAGCGAATGGGCCAATGATGCGATAAACAAAAGACCTTACCAGTTTCAAACTCCAAAACCGGATCATCCAAGCCATATAATCCATCCAGACAAGCACTTGACACCACGCCATCACAATCTACACTAAGACGATGTTCAATCGAACCCGTCTCCATAAAGGTTGCATAAACCATGCCCTTACGCAAAACATCCCCTTTATTAACACAATACTTAAGATTCCACTTGGCTTCATCCGATAAAGTCCGCATACTTTGACCTACACCCAAATACGAACCATAATTATGTCTTAGGTCCTTTAAGGGACGACCAATACCATCGTAAATATTACCAATTAAACCCGGACCCAACTCTACACTAAGGGGCTTACCGGTATGTTCAATGGGCTCATTAATTTTCATCGAGGCCGTTGACTCATACACTTGAATGGTCACAAATTGCGTATCAATCTCAATAACTTCCCCCATGATTCTTTGATGACCCACAAAAACCATCTCAGACATTGAAAAATTCGCAATATCTTTACTCTTAATAATGGGACCATTTATCCAATAGACGGTGCTCATTATATCACCCCTATTTCCAAGCTAGAAGTCTTCGTAAAAGACTTCATGACCGCTTCAAAACGCGCGTTCAAAGTGAAATCCAAGACACGCGCATCTAACTCAACTAAAAAACCCCCCAATTCCAAAGGTTTAATCACTATATTCATATTGGTTTGAATATAATCCCGGTCGCTTTCTCTAATATAAAGCGTCCCCTGCTGATATTGACGGATGGTCTGTACTAACCAATCATAATAAGCTGGGGTTTTACTATAATCCAAGAGCCTTTGGTAAAGTTCTGTAGAAAGCTGCTCCAAGAGTTTTACCCGATGCAAACGCAAATTGCGGTTGACTTCAAAGCTCAAACTAGCTTCCAATTTAACGTTTCGATTCTTAATCTTTTCCTGATAAGCCGCTATCTTTTGTGCATACGCTTCATCTTTAAGAACCCGATAGTTGTTTAATTCCTGATCAATATCACGATTATACTGATCCATAATACTACGACTCTCTTCCTGCACCGTTTCAATGATTGTATCAACGATGCCCTGAGTAATCTCCTGTTTTGTTGGGGCCATTAAACCACCTTCCCTACTATCTTAGCAATCGTCTCATCAATCATAGCTCCCACTTCAAAGGATTTATGACGATCGCTTACTTCAATGATTAAAGGACGCTTTAGATCTATTTTCAAATCCAAAAGAGCCGCTCTGTTTAAATCAAATAAAAGCGTCGTGATTAATACAATGCCAATGCTTTCATCCAAGATACATTGATCCACATGGTACATTAATGATTCTTTATCATGAACTACAACCCCTTCAACGCCTGCCAAACGAAAGCCCATTTGCGAATCGGTATTGTCACTGATAAGAAATAGTTTCATAGCTTATTGATAATTAAGATTGCGATAAGAAGTCCATAAATCGCAACCCCTTCTCCTAAAACCACAAAGATCATGGCTTTACCAAAGTTATCGCTATTTTCAGAGATGGCACCAATTGCAGCAGGTGCAGCTTGCCCCACCGCATAGCCAGCCGCCAAAGCACTGCTACTTACCGCAATCGCCGCTGCCATAAAGCCCATACCCTGAGCGGTCGAACCTACAAAATTTTGATTTGCTATTTCATCAGCATACGCAACACCAGCAAAAACAAAATATCCTAACATCATAACCGCAAACGCAGCAATCTGAGCGTATACTCTAAACTTAGCACTGTCTACATCCATCTTACCTTTAAAGACAGGCACAAGAGGATAAGTAATTACTGCTATAAGTACCAAAGGCATAATAATTTCAAAAAATGTCAACATAATATTCTTCTCCTTTAATTAATTGACTTAAAAGGCTTCCCGCCTCCGTCGTAGAATCGACTAAATATTTCATAGTATTGAAGCCGCAGTGTTTGAATCCCCACAATCAATCCTTCAAGACCAATTACTAAAATATTTCCCAATATTAATACGATAATTGATGCTGAACCGGACATTTGCTTAAGCGTCATGACCACAGACATCATACCCGCATGACTCAAGACAAACCCTCCCACACGCATAAATGATAAGGTATTGGACACAAAACCCAATAAAACCTCAAAGAGTTCAAAGAAAGACTCCACTAAATAATTACCCCAACCACTGCTTGGTTT
>CAYWUU010000104.1:0-4466 GCA_964461405.1 uncultured Erysipelothrix sp. | reverse complement strand
GCATCCTCATCCAATAAGTCCACTTCATAAAAAGCCGGTCTAACTCCAATTATTTCTTCAATACGATCTAAAACAACAATCGAAGCGTTACTCAAGTTATCCACAATAACAACATCATGACCTTCTTGAATTAATTCAATACACGTATGGCTTCCAATATAACCCATACCACCTGTCACTAATATTTTCATATAATGCCTCCTACTGGTATATCACCATAATACTTCTTCTGAATATAAACAACAACCCAACCAATAAAAATACCCAATACCATACCTGCTAAGACATCCGATGGATAATGAACGTAAAGGTACAATCTAGAGAATCCCATAAGCGCCGCAAGAGCCATAATTGTCTTTCTATATGGAACCTTATTAAAGAACAAGACTGCCGCAAACGCAAACGAACTAGCCGTATGACCCGAAGGGAACGAATAGCCACTGGGTGTTTTAATCAACAAATCAATGGTCTCATTAACCATAAAGGGTCTTGGTCTAACAAATATATTCTTTATCAAACCCTCAACTAATAATAACTCAAGAGCCAAGGCAACCAACGCAAAGAGCGCAACTTTACGATACTTCTTTGTCATTAGTAAAACTAAAAAAATCGCCAACCACAGTTCACCATGATCGCCAATTCTAGTAAAAAGCGCAAAAAAAGTGTCCAAAGGCGGTATTCTCAGTTTCTGAATTAAATCTAAAATTGCAATTTCCATTCTTATCACCTATATAATTGTAACACATTAACATCAATGAGGTATAATAGAATTATACGGAGGTAAGAATATGAAATGTTCATGGCACGGACACTCAGTTGTCCAAATAGAAACAATTAACAACTATAAAATCATCATTGACCCCTTTATTACAGGCAACGACGCCTGCGATTTAGAAGTAGACCAAGTCGATGTTGATTTCATCGTCCTAACACACGGACACAGCGATCACGTTGGAGATGCCCTAGCTATCGCAAAGAACACCAAGGCTCCCATAGTTGCGATGGTAGAATTAGCTGACTTCATGGAATCACAAGGCGCAAGTACCCATCCAATGAATATTGGAGGAACCGCATACTTCCCCTTTGGGTCCATAAAAATGACCCTTGCCCATCACTCCTCATCCTATGATTTCGAAGGAGAAACCATACCAATGGGACTGGCGGCTGGCGTCATTATCGATGATGGTGCTTCAAAACTATATCACGCAGGAGACACCGCACTCTTTATGGATATGCAACTCATTAGTCCCGTGGATATTGCTTTTCTACCAATTGGGGACAACTATACTATGGGAATTAAAGATGCCGTTAAAGCTGTCAATCTCATTCAACCAAAGAAAGTAGTTCCCATTCACTATAATACCTTCCCCATCATTGAACAAAATCCCTATGAATTTATCAACAGACTGGATGATGGTAACGGTCTGGTCCCAAAGATTGGGGAAATTATTGAGTGCTAATACTACTTTCACCCACAAAAAAACAAAAGCCAAGCACCTACGATCTTGAAACACCCCTTCTTTTCAATGACTTAAAAGACACACTACTCACAACAATACAGAGTTATAATCAAGAAGAGATCAAGAAACGTTATAAGATAAGCGATAAACTAACTTTGGAGACACATCATAGATTTCAAAACTACAGCGAAGAACACACCGCCTTATTTACCTATAGCGGTGAAGCCTTTGCGTCACTAAATCCAAGTACCCTAAGCAAGGAAGACATCCTCTACGCCAATGAGCACCTTAGAATCTTCTCCGCTCTTTATGGCCTACTTGAACCCTTAAATAAAATAAGCCTCTATCGTTTGGATATGTTAACTAAAATCGATATCAACTTACATACCTATTGGAGTAAGACCTTAACGAAATATCTAAATGAACTAAATAGGCCCATTATTAATTTAGCTTCACAGGAGTTTAGTTCAATGATTGATGTAGAGAAACTCAAAGTACCCATTACTCATATTGTATTCTACAATAAAGATGAAAGTGGGAATCTAAAGGTCGTTAGTGCCCATGCTAAGAAAGCAAGAGGCGCCTTTGCTAGAGCACTCATCACCAACAAGACAAACGACCTCAAATCAATTGAAGTAAACGGCTATAAATTCTCACACGCCAAGGATAACCTTCTCATTTACATAAAATAATAATATAATATTCACAAAGAAGGAGGATCTCAACTTGGACATGAAGAGATTTCTAAAAGATGCCCTATATAACTATATTGGTGTATATGTGGGTACTTTGATTTACTACTTTATTTTTGATAGAAGTTCCATTAATTTAGTGGACATGTTAACAAGCGTTATTCCCGTAACACTTATTGTGATTGGTGTTACAGAGTTATACGGATTATACAAACGCAAAAAGAAAGGAGCCTAGCTCCTTTTCTTTTTCCATCATAAATAAAAAGGACCCAAGAGGTCCTTTATTAAATTACTTAACGATTTCTACTTTGAAACCAGGTCCCATTGTAGTTGATAGCACAACATTCTTCATGAATGCACCCTTAACTGCAGCCGGACGTGACTTAGCTAAAACATTATAGATAGCATTGTAGTTTTCTAATAACGCTTCATCAGTGAAAGATAATTTACCAATCATAACGTTGATATTACCTTCCTTGTCAACACGGTATTCAATTTTACCTTTTTTAATTTCATCAACAGCTTTAGCAACATCCATTGTTACTGTACCTGTTCTTGGGTTAGGCATTAAGCCCTTAGGTCCTAATAAACGACCCAACTTACCAAGCTCACCCATCATATCTGGGGTAGCAACGATAATATCAAAGTCAAACCAACCATTTTTAATATCATCCAGTAATTCTTTTCCACCTACAAAATCTGCACCAGCATCTTTTGCTTCTTGCTCCTTAGCACCTTGAGTAATAACTAAAACTTTTTGAGTTTTACCAGTACCATTAGGTAATACTGAAGCTCCACGGATTTGTTGGTCCGCATGACGTGGATCTACGTTTAAGTTAAATGATACTTCAACAGATTCATCAAACTTAACATAACTTGCTTCTTTAGCTAACTTAATAGCTTCGCTAGCAGAATAAACTTTATTACGATCAACAAGTTCAAGAGCCTTAGCGCGATTCTTTGATAATTTCTTAGCCATTAGTTCTCGTACCCCTCAATCTTAATTCCCATATTACGTGCAGTACCTGCAACAATTTTCATTGCAGCTTCCACATCGTTAGCGTTCAAGTCTGGTAACTTGTACTCTGCAATTTCACGCAACTGATCAACAGTAATAGTTCCTGCTGTTTGCTTATTTGGGATTGCAGCCCCCGATTGTACACCTGCTAGTTTCTTCAACATAACTGCAGCTGGTGTTGTTTTTAGCACAAAGCTAAATGTTTTGTCTTCGTACACTGTAATTTCTACAGGAACGATATCGTTTCCACGCTCTCTACTCTCATCGTTAAATGCAGAACAGAATTGAGGCATATTAATACCAACACCCGCTAATGCAGGTCCTGGTCTAGCGCCACCAGCTGGAAACTGTAGTTTAACTACTCTCGCAACTCTTTTACTCACACGACATTCCTCCTTTTTCATAATAAATATCTGTGTTGTGGTAAACGAACCGTTGCACAGTTCTCCCACATGCCCATAATAGGCTTTATTACTATATGATATTTAGGGTCGCTTGTCAACTTGAATACGCTAAAAAATTACACTTAAGAACCTCTAAAATACATAGATACTAGTATATAAAAAGCTAAGTAAACTAGTTAGCTACTTAGCTATAATTACATCCACAAATAAGACTCTAATCTATTCAACTACTCAACAAGTTCAAGTATGGGTTGTAACTGATCCACAGGACCTTGTTCCAGTTCCCTAATTTCCTTATAGTTAGAAGTATTCAAAACAATTAAAGGTGTTTCAAGGGAATACCCTTCTTTTTTTATACTATCAAAATCGACGGTAACTAAAGGATCACCTTGTTTAACATAATCATCTTGTTTAACATGTAATGTAAAGTACTTTCCATTTAACTCAACGGTATTTATGCCAATGTGAATGAGGATTTCTTCTCCATTATCCCCTTCAATGCCAAAGGCATGTTTAGTTGGAAATACTGTGGTCAGTACTCCACTAATTGGTGCAACGATAGTATTTTCACTGGGAATGATGGCTGTTCCATCACCCATCATCTTTTGTGAGAACACTGGATCAGATACACGCTCTAAGGAGATTTGTTCTCCTTTAACTGGACTATAAATAATCATATTTCCACCTCATTTAAATCTACGAACTTCACACGGACACTATGATCTATATACTCCAATAAATCAATATAGTCTGGGTGAACCCATCCAATATTATTACTACGCGCACTATAGGGTAAGTCCGCTTTGATAATTTGAACTTCTCCTGAATAGCGTTGCGCTAATTGATTATCCACAACAATGGCCCCTCTATGGCGCCCATTATTCGCAATAAT
>CAYWUU010000103.1:0-4567 GCA_964461405.1 uncultured Erysipelothrix sp. | reverse complement strand
TGATTTTGTGAAATCATCCATTCATCAACGCCAATGCTTCTTGCGATCTTTAGTATTTCTGTAGATAGGTCGATACCATCCTGCACCAAGTAGGTGAATGATTCCAGCGAACCCGATAAATCCATGCCGACTTCACTTAAGAAAATGGGCGTTTGAAAAAATAGAACGTTATCCAGTTTAATGGCTTGAATTTGTGAAGGTAAGCGATGATCGTTTTTTCTAAAGTGACGAATCGCCTCGGTAAACTCTTCATAGGTTCGATACCCCGTATTGCTTTGGTGCTTATCATATAAGCCCTTAACGCTGCTATTTCTTAAATCCGTACACCGTCCATACCCAATGATACCTTTCTCTGAAGTAATAGGGTGCTTATAGCGTTTGTCTATAAAGAACACCAAATCTCCTTTTGAAAAACGCGCAAATTGTCTTAAACTAAAGCGCCAAAAAACCATCGTCTGACTTCCCTTTAGACGATGATATTCAATCATGCTGGAATCTGTGTTATAAGCTATGGAACTCATATTACATTTTCTTTCTACCTTCGAATGCTTTAAGTAAGGTCATATCATCCGCATAATCCAATTGCCCAGCGATTGAAAGACCAAATGCCAGGCGCGTAACGGGAACTAGTTCTTGGTACTTTTTAGCTAAGTAAAGCGCTGTAGTTTCTCCCTCAACAGTAGCATTAAGTGCCAATATAATCTCTTTCGTGCTATCGGTAATCCGATCTCTTAGGTCGTTAATATTCAAATCATCGGGCATTATCCCCTTACGAGTTGATATTAATCCACCCAATACATGGTATAGCCCTTTATATTGTCCACTCTTCTCAATAGATATAATTTCCTTTGGTGAAGATACAATGCAAATTAAATTTTCATCGCGACTGTCATCTTTGCAAACTTCACACAATTCTCCCTCTGCAAAATTATGACATCTTGAACAGTATTGAATATTCTCTTTTACATTCTCTAAAGCAGTAGCAAGCTCATCAAACACAATCCTATTTTCATCTAATAGATGCAAAGCATAGCGTTCGGCAGTCTTTCTACCTACTCCTGGTAATATCATCAGCTTTTCAATTAAGCTCTCTAAACTTTTTGGATACATACTTACTCCTTAATTTGAACCAAGTCCCCAAATAAATCCAATACTCTTTCTGTATTAGGATCCACTTTATCTTCAGTCATTGTCACAAAGGTATCAGGACTCAACGCCTCTGGTAGTGCATGTTTAGAACTTAGGTCTTTAAATAACTCAACTGCACGGGTAAATTGATCGCCTGTTGTCGCAAACACTTGCTTCTGTTCCCCCAATAACTCTTGAGTATAGGATAATAAGAAGTATAAGTTTGCTTCATCTTGGATCTCGCGTGCTTGAACATGCGATCGCGTCACCACTAAAATAAAACGCTCACCACTTAAGGCCACCTCGGTATTATTAAGTAACTTCGCTTCACGAGCCCAACTTAAATCCGAGAGGTATTCTTTTATACGCGTAAAAGACTCAGAATCTTTGATTCTAAGAGCTTTATCAGCACTTACCATTAACTCAACTATCTCAATCAAATCCATATCCAAGCGATTAACAGTTTTCGCAGGTTTCGCCACCACTGCATCCTCTGCTTCTTCCATCAACACTTCAACAACTTCTTCAGCTGGATCTTCTATGATTTCTTCAATACGTTCTTCAACAGGTTCATCATCTATTTCTACTGCAAGATCATTGATAATCCTTACTTCAACTTCCTCAACAGACTCACTAATATTTTCATTAAGATCTAAAGCAATAGTCTCTATAGAAGGGTCTTCTTTTTCTATTGGTTTAGTTGAAAATTCTGGTTCTTGGGTTTCTTTGTCAAACGAAATCATCCCCTCAACTTCTGTCCCTTTATCCACTTTAGGACTTCGATTATAAAGTTCCACGAAGGCTATCTCAAAGTGTACGGCAGGACTGGATGAGAATTTTAGCTTTTCATTACACGCTAAGAGAAGATTCATCATGTCTATAATTTGTTCTTTTTTATAGTAGTTCGCAATATATTCAATGAACTCAATATCTGCCACATTTATATAATTAGGATTATGAGTATAGGTGTATACTAAACTATCTTTTAAACCACGAATAATATCCATGGTAAGACGCTGAACATCAACACTTTTATCCAACACTTTATTTACAACATCCAATAACAGAGTAATATCATTTTTACTTAAATTCTCAAATAAAGCAATTTTTTCAACAGGCAGGACCATGCCATTATTATTATAGATACTATCTCGAGTTATGATGCCATCGTTAAGAACCATGGCTTGTTCGAGGATGGTAAGAGCATTTCTCATTCCACCTGACGACAAGGAAGCAATTAGATCACTTGCTCCAGGTTCAATATCTCTATGTTCATAGGACACAATTTTATCCAATAACATACTTATATCATGATCGTTAATTCTTGAAAAATCATAACGCTGACATCTCGATATGATTGTGGGCAGTACTTTATGAATTTCCGTTGTTGCTAAGATGAAAACAACATGACTTGGGGGCTCCTCTAAAGTTTTTAACAGTGCATTAAATGCCCCAACAGAAAGCATATGAACCTCATCAATGATATATACTTTATACTTTCCCAATATTGGTGCGAACTTAACCCGTTCTATTAATCCCCTGATGTCATCGACCCCATTATTACTCGCCGCATCAATTTCAACGATATCAGGATGGGTATTATCACTTGCTTGAAGACAACTTTGACATGATCCACAAATGATGGCATCATCATTCTCACAGTTAATAGCTTTAGCCAGTAGTTTGGCCATCGTTGTTTTACCTGTTCCCCTGGGTCCTGTAAAAAGATACGCATGCGAAAGCTTATTAGTACTAATCGCGTTGCTCAAAGCTTTGACTATGGGACCTTGTCCCACCACATCTTCAAAACGAGAAGGTCTATATTTACGATATAAAGATTGATATGTCATGTATCCACCACCTAGTATACATTATACCATGTCGTGACATTAAGTTGATATTAATAAGTATAAACATTATAATAAACTAAGGTGATACTATGAAAAAGAAAAGTTTAAAAAACAGTTTAATTAATATTGTTGGAATATTACTAATTGTGGGCGGGTTGTCCATTATTGGATTTGAGTACTGGCAAGACTATAGTGAACGCGCGGCCTTAGAACGAGATAGACAAGCAATGTTAGATAATATATTTGATGTAGACGAAGAAGTAGTTGGCGATATTGAGGTTCAAAATCCAACTGACAATAACGTGTGGGCACTTTTATCAATAAAAGATATCAATTTAGATTTGCCTGTGATGTTAGGGGATGATTTCTCTTTGATGCGTCGCTACTTAATGGCCTATAGCGCCTCATCCTTACCACCAAATCCAGGTAATGTTTCTATTGCAGGACATAGAGGACGCTGTACACTCTGTGGATTTACTAAATTGGTAGATTTAAGTAAAGGGGCAGAGATTAAACTCGTCGCACGAGAAGCCACTTATGTTTATAAGTTAACCGATAGCTTTATTGTTGATAAGAGCGAAACTTGGGTTCTAGATGATATTGAAGACAAGACTACTTTAACACTCATTACATGTGTTACGTCTTCTAAGAATCCTAAACGTCAGATAGTTCAAGCTGAGTTGATTGAAACAATCCCTAATAATTAGTTAAAAGCACGCTAGTCTCAAGACTAACGTGCTTTCTTTTTCATCATAATATGATCTATATTAGCATCCAAGAATATATCCCCGTACGCACTATAACCACAACTTTCATAAAATGGTACGGCACGAACTTGTGCGCCCAATTTCAAAGTATTAAAGCCATTATTAAATGCATACGCATCCGC
The DNA here is from genome assembly GCA_964461405.1 of uncultured Erysipelothrix sp. GTDB lineage: Bacteria > Bacillota_I > Bacilli_A > Erysipelotrichales > Erysipelotrichaceae > Erysipelothrix. The sequence goes on along the minus strand of CAYWUU010000103.1, from coordinate 700 downwards.
AAAGGCCATTAAACGCGTACCAATGTTTGCATTACGGTGTTCCTTACTTACAGCAACACGCCCCACCTTAAGGACATCTCCTTCTTTAATGAGACGCATAGTCCCCACTACTTCATCTTTAATTATAGCGGCAAAATGAACTACTTTTTCATCATCTAAGATATCAAGTTCATCATACTCAAGTGAAGGATCAACATTTTGCTCAATCACAAATACTTTATTTCGTAACGCTAAGACACCATCCAAAGCTTCCATAGTTCTAACTTGCTTAATTTCCATTTTATTCTCTCTTATTTCTCTAAAGAATCTCTTTAATAAGTCTTCACTTTCTTTATTTAAGTTAACAATAACATTAGGATAATGATTAAATCCCGCTACTTCAAGTAGATTTAAGGAAGAACCAAAGCTACCGCCTTTAGGATCATACGCTCCAAATACGACCGTCCCAACCCGCGACTGGATACAAGCACCAGCGCACATAATACACGGTTCTAAAGTAACATAGAGCGTACATTCATTTAACATCCACGTTCCCAATACTTCATTAGCTTGTTTGATGGCTTCAATTTCGGCATGTGACAATGAAGAGTGTTTCGCTTCACGCAAATTATGAGCACGGGCAATGACCTCACCTTTATGAACTATAATAGCTCCAACAGGCACTTCATTTTTATCATATGCTTTTTTTGCCTCATCAAGA
>CAYWUU010000102.1:4082-4570 GCA_964461405.1 uncultured Erysipelothrix sp. | reverse complement strand
ATATACACTATCGCAATGATAAATGCAACTACATTCCCTTAAACATTCTAGAGAATGTACGCATTTGTTTTTGCATCTTCGAATACTGGTTTAACAAACGGTTTACTTCCGTAGTCGATGTTCCCGATCCCATAGCAATCCGATTGCGACGCGAAGCTCTAATAATCTCAGGCTTACGACGCTCTTCCAAGGTCATACTATTGATAATAGCCTCAGTACGTTTAAAGTTTTCCTTAGCATCCGCATCATCAACCTGTCCCGCCATTTGACCCATTTGACCCGGCAACATCTTAAGTAAACCTGATAAAGGACCCATCTTAGCTACTTGTTTCAATTGAATTAACATATCCTCTAATGTAAACTCACCACGCATCATCCGTTCCGCCGACTTTTCAGCCGCTTCGATGTCCATCTTCTCTTGTGCTTTCTCTACTAAAGAAATGACATCACCCATCCCTAAGATACGCGACGCAATTCTATCTGGATGG
>CAYWUU010000102.1:0-4072 GCA_964461405.1 uncultured Erysipelothrix sp. | reverse complement strand
CTCGTTTTAGACAGTTGTAACTTCTAACGGTGAGATCAAGATCTTCAATCGTTTCTCCAACCCCAACAAACTTAACAGGAACTCCAGTGATATGACGCACTGATAATACAGCACCCCCACGCGCATCCCCATCAAATTTAGTAGCAACCAACCCTGTTAAATTAAGCGCATCGTTAAACCCTTGAGCCACATGCACAACATCTTGCCCACTCATGGCATCAACACTCAAAATAACTTCTTCAGGCTTAGCAATATTTTGAATATCAATTACTTGTTGCATTAATTCGCTATCAATTTGAAGACGACCGGCCGTATCAATTAAAATCGTATCAAAGTCTTTACCATATACTAACGCTTCTTTAACTACAGAAACAGGATCACTGTTTTCTCGAGCAAAAACATCAACTCCTATTTGATTACCCAATATTTTTAACTGTTCAACTGCGGCAGGACGCGCCAAATCAGCCGCCACCAGCAATACCTTCTTATCTTCCTTTGTCTTAAGATAATGCGCAATCTTCGCAATGGATGTTGTCTTACCACTCCCTTGAAGCCCAACCATCATTAAGACACCAGGGGTCTTAGTAAATGATAACCCTTCGTTTTCATTACCTAAAATCTCAACCAACTTATCATAAACAACTTTCACAAACATTTCCGAAGGATCAACACCCTTCACCACGTCCATACCCATTGTTTCTGCCTTAATATGTTCCAATAACACATTAATTACATCTAAATTTACGTCCGCTTCAAGCAATGCGATACGAATTTCCTGAATTACTTCTGAAATATTCCCCTCAGATAAGTTCGCCTTCCCTCGCAACTTCCTAAAGGTATCACTCAAGCGATTTGTTAGTGAATCAAATGCCATATTCTATCTCCTTTATCCTATAAAAATGAAACTTCTTCTACATCATGATACTTAAGATCCACGATTTCACGATTTTCAACCGCCAAGACGACCATATCACCCAAATCAAGCTTCGCTTCAAAATCATTAACTTTATCAGCCTTTGGTTTTGTGACTGGATTTTTAGGCGTAAAGATTGTACAACAATCTTCAAAAGGCAAGATTGAGGTTTCATAGGTTTCAATCTTCTTAGCTAAATCAATAATCTCGACCTTATCATAAGTCAACAACGGTCTCAGTATTGGTAAACTATCCATTTGTGTTATAGCTTCCATACTATGTAAGGTTTGAGACGCCACTTGCCCCAAATTCTCTCCATTACCAATAGCCAAAGCACCCCGATGTTCAGATAATACATTCGCAATGCGCAAGAAATAGCGACGCATCATAGTAATCGCATAACTCTCAGGTACGCCTTTATAGATAGCCAATTGAATTTGCGTAAAGTCAACCACATGCACACGAATGCGCGTTTGATACTTAGTCAATATCTTAGCCAAATCCAATACCTTATTCAATGCTTCTTGCGATGTATAAGGCGGCGATGCAAAGTGTACAAACTCAACGTGCACACCACGTTTCATCAAGAGATACGCTGCAACGGGTGAGTCAATTCCACCCGATAGCATCATCATAACCTTGCCCTGAATTCCAACCGGATAGCCACCAGCTCCCTGAATTTTATTTAACATCATATAAGCACAATCTTTGCGAATCTCAATCCAGACAAAAATATCAGGCTTACGAACATCAACCTTTAGTTCCGTATTTCTTAAAATATGAGTGGCCACATGACGATTAATCGTGTCCGAAATATGTTCATAAGTCTTATCATGACGCCGTGCCATGACCTTAAAGGTCTTACCTTCCTCTAATTGAATCAACTCCAAAGCATGCTTTGCTAATACATCCAAATCACGCTCTAAACGCAACGCCAAAGAGAACGAAGACAAACCAAAAACATATTCCAACTCCTTCGCCACAGCTTCCCCATCTTCACCATTTAAATGAATAAATAAGCGATCGTATTTAGCATCATACGTTAAATTAGAAAACCCCTTTAACTGCGCCTTAATATTTTGAATCAAGCGATTCGTAAAATCACGACGGTTCTTACCCTTAGTCGATAATTCACCATAGCGACACACTATATAATCATAAGTCATGTTGTACATAATTTTTAGTCTCCAATATAATATTTACTACTTCTTTTAAATCTTCCTTTGTGATACTATCATCCAAACTCAAGCGAATACTACTTAAGGCTTCCCTATCACTACGACCCAAAGCCTTCAAGACTTTAGATGGACTATTAGACTGAGAATGACAGGTGCTGCGAGCTGAAACATAAACATGATGCTTATTTAAAGCATTCATCATAATTTCCGAACCCACATTCACAACCGAAAGATTAAAGATATAGGGGCTGCCATTTTTAGGACTGTTAATAATGACCCCTTCAACATTCTCAAAGCACACCCATAGATAATCCCACAAATCACGCACATAATCAAAGCTTTTACGCGAATCCAGTGCCAAACGCAAAGTTTTAGCCCAAACAATGGCACCAATACTATTCAAGGTACCACCCCGCTTACCAAACTCCTGTTGCCCCCCTGGTATCAAAGGCATAAAAGGAACCTGTGCTTTAAGCACTAATAAACCGCTCCCCTTTAATCCATTAATTTTATGAGCCGAGAAACTCATAGCATCAACCTGACGCAAACTAATATCATGCTTCCCTAACATTTGCACCCCATCAACATGAAAAAATGCCGACGAGTACTTTTTAATTATTGCTGCATACTCACTTATTTTAAAGATACTTCCAATCTCATTATTAATGCCCATAATCGACACCAAGACCGTATCCGCACGCAACGCATTTTTTAATACTTCCGGTTCAATATAACCCGCTTCATTAACAGCCAACCGCTCTACTTCATAGTCAAAATACGTTTCCAACTGAACCATAGTTTCTTCAACAGAACTATGTTCAATATTAGAGGTAATGATATGCTTCTTACCACGATTCGCAAAAACAATACCTTTAATTGCCGCAGCATTCGATTCCGACGCCCCCGACGTAAAAATAACTTCATGCTCTAAAACACCCAGTGTGCTAGCCAATTGCTTGCGAGACTGGGTTACTAATCCAGAAACACGCTGACCCAGCGCATGTAAAGAATCAGCGTTTCCATAATATTCCTTCAGTAATAAATTAACATCCTTTACGATCTCAGGATGCACCTTGGTAGTACTGGCACCATCTAAATATAAACTATCAATGAGCACTTTGCGCGTTATCCTTAATCATCTTTTCATACGAAGGGTTCGGTTTATAATTATCTATCGCTTTGATAACCATGGTTAAGCTTTGCGTATACTCACCGTTATTAAAGGCCAGTTCAGCTTTTGTAAGCTCAGAATCAACATTAGGCACAAACGCTCTAAACTTATTCGCATACACAATGGCATTTTCACACATATCCACAACCCCAACTAAATTATTTACATTATTATGCAACTGATAAATAAAGTCTATGGCTTCAGCCACCGTACCATTAATGGTATCCACATCCAAAATTTCCTGATTCAATAAATCCTGAATTTGACGCACATATAATTGCGATCTTTGTAAATCATTTTGATATTCCTTCGATATTGAAGCCAAATTACGCTTTTGAATCCGAACCTCAACATCATTAATAATCAAATACAACTTCATTAACTGACGCTCAGCCCGAATCTCATCACTGCTCGCCTTATTGACCCGTTCTAATAACTCATAAAAATCCTTCGCACTCAATTCAATATCATGTTGCAACTCATTAACTTGAATCAAAATACTACTGGCCGGCTTCTCATTAGCAGCAACCATACCTTCAATCACATTTCGCTTCTGATTATAATCTAAGACACTCTTATTAAAATTATCAACCATAGTAACCAAACCATCAAACGCAAAGCGCTTTTCAACTAAAGCACTACGCTGTGCCAAGCCCTTCACATTACCCTCTAACTCCTCTAATACATCAAAGGCAGCCGCCATGCGCTCTTTCATTTGCACCGACGCAGCATGTTCCTTTTCAATTTGCGCGCTTAAATGCTCCAACCGAACTTGAGAAGCATCCAAACTCGCTTGTGACTTCTCAATTT
>CAYWUU010000101.1:0-4597 GCA_964461405.1 uncultured Erysipelothrix sp. | reverse complement strand
GCACAAATATGTTCTTCGTATCCTAGATCATATCTTTATCTACTTTGCTATTGCTGGAACTTATACTCCCATTTGTGTTTACGTTATTGGTGGTACATTAGGATATACAGTATTAGTGGTACAGTGGTTAATGGTACTTATCGGCGTTTTATATAAGTCCATTGCACAGAAGTCAGTACCTAAACTGTCCGTAACCATTTACTTAACGATGGGCTGGGCAGCCGTACTTGTTTTACCCCGCTTAATTCAACTAACGAGTCCCATATTTATTGGACTAATAGCTGGCGGTGGGGTTCTATATAGTATTGGCGCTTATTTCTATATGCAGAAAGATAAACCTTACTTCCATATGATTTGGCATTTATTCATTAATGCAGCAGCACTATGCCACTTTGTCGGCATTGTTTTCTTCATTTAATAACCCGTAATACGGTTATTATGGTATCAGATTTCACAAACAGGATCCGGAAGGGTCCTGTTTTAAATACCAAGCCTTCATCAAGGGGTCTAGCATCATGGTATTTACTCTCAAACATATCTAATAACATATGAGCTTGAAGACTTTCAAGCTTTTTTAAATCTAACAACGCCTGATTCTCATAGAGAAACGTCATACAATCCCAAACATGACCCTTAGTTTCTCAGCATCCATAGTATTAGGCTTTTTCAAGTGAATTGCATACGCTTCCTTAAAGCTAAGAACATCCAACTCCATCTTAATGGATTCAAGCGCACTTTCACGCAAAAACTCAGAGACACTAATTCCCTTTATCTCTGCATATGTACGTATTAAAGTATTTTCTTCATCATTAAGACGCAATGACACTGTATAGTTATCCGCCATATACTCCCCTTTAATTATACTGATGGCTTTATTATACATCTACTTGTATTACAAGTCAATACATACGGTATTACAAAGTAATACAAAAAAAGACTCTGTTTTTACAGAGTCTTAGATTACGATATTACCATTTTCTATGATAATCACTTCTTCGTTATTCTTAGTTAAGCCAACCGCCAACATATCTGCACTACCAAACATAAAGTCAACATGAATTAGAGATTGATTAATGCCACGCTCTTGTAGCTCATCCTTACTCATGCTACTCCCCCCTTCAACCAGTGGATACCCTCTTCCCATCGCAATATGACACGAAGCATTCTCATCAAACAAAGTATTATAGAATAAAGTCTTTAAATTGGAAATCGGTGAATCATTAGAAATTAGGGCAATTTCACCCATGCGTTTACTGCCATCATCCGTATTAAGAAGGGCACTAAGAGCATCCTTACCTACCTTTGCATCAAAATCAACGACCTCACCCTTTTCAAATTTCAACCAAAATCCATCAATTATCCGACTATTATAATTTAAGGGTAGCGTATTATAGACAATACCCTCTGCGAGCATTCGATCTGGAGTAGTAAAGTTTTCCTCAGTAGGGATATTTGCATTAAAGACAACACCATTGACCGCAGGATCGGCCCCACCGCCCCAAATATGACCCGCTACCAAACCAATAGTAATATCTGTACCTAAACTATTACTAAAGTGAATACTCTTGAAATCGTAGGCATTAAGGGTATTAGCTTGATGAAGCAATATCTCATTATGTTGCTTCCACGCTTGTGCAGGATCATTATCCTCACTTACCCTACTTGCATATAAAATATATTCATATAGCTTATCGTAAGCTTCCTTTTGAGACAACTCAGGGAAAACCGTATCTGCCCAGACTTGCGTTGGATAAGCACACACCAACCATTGACCCTGTGAACTCATTGAATAATGACTATAGCGCTCTAAAGCTTTTCCCCGCGCTTGAACTACTTTAGAAAATAACTCACTATCTACATCCGCCATCACACCAGGATTAGGACTTCTTAGTGCAAGCTTACACAAGTCTTCACTCAAATATTGATCATACTTATCAATTTCCCATTGAGCCACAGATACCAAATCCGACTCACTTTGATGCAAATAATGCAAGCGCGACAAACGCTCACTCCCATACTCTACGACAACACGACGCGCTCCCTTTTCATAAGCAATCTTTGCTAATAACTCCACAAACTCATAATGAATAGGATCAGCATTAATAACCAAGGTCTGACCCTTTTGAAGATTAACGCCCGTTCCAATTAATAAATCAGCATACTTCTTGTCTAACATTTCTTCATCCTCCATATAAAATAAAAGCGTGGATATCCACGCTTAAAGTACTATATTCCCATCTACAATAACATCAACTTCCTGATTATCATAGGTTATTCCAACAGCTCTCATATCTTCACTACCAAACATGAAGTCCTCATGGTTCATCGACTGATTAGAATTCAAAGCCTTAAGCTCCTCTTCCGACAACGACGTACCATTCTTAATATTCATTGGATAAGAGGCCCCTAAAGCAACGTGGCAAGAAGCATTCTCATCAAATAATGTATTATAGAACAAGATATTCAAATCAGAAATTGGCGACTCATGAGATATAAGTGCTAACTCACCTAAACGAGAACTACCTTCATCCATTTCAAGCAATGTCTTAAGGGTTTCCTTCTCCTTTTTAGCATCATAGTCAACAACCTTACCATCCACAAATTTCAACCAAAACTCATCAATAAGTTTACCATTATAGTTAAGCGGTTTAGTACTATAGATAATACCATTCACATTATAACAATCTGGCATTGTGAACGACTCTTCAGTAGGCATATTTGGATTAAAGGTATAACCCTTAGCAGAAGTTTCCATACCCCCTGCCCAAACATGATCCTTAACCAAACCAATCTCAATATTAGTACCCAGACTATTTTCAAAACGAATCGCTTTAAAATTGTAGTCATTTAACACTTTATTCTGATGAGCTAACTTCTCATTATGAGCATCCCACAACGCAATGGGATCGCTATCCTCATTGACTCTCACGGCATAAAGAATTGCTTCTAGCAACTTAGTCATACCCGCTTCTTCATCTAACTCAGGAAAGACAACCTTAGCCCAAGCAGGCGTAGGAAGCGATATTAAAGACCACTGACCTTTATTACCCATCGTATATTCACGCATTTTCTTAAAAGCAACTGAAGCTGCCTTATTAGCTGCCGCTATTTTTTCACCATCAACATCAGCCATAAGACCAGGAGATGGCGCATAGATACTTAAACTACACAAATCTTGACTCATATAATCTTCTGTTTCATCAATACGCCATTGTGCAATCGTTGATAAAGTTTCAATATCCTGATGAATATAGTGAGACTTACTCACTATATCATCGGTAAACTGAACCATAACCTTCTTAGCACCCGCAGCATAAGCCTCATCAACTAACATTCTAGCAAACTCATAATGTGAGGCGGCAACGTTAATACGAAGCAACTGCCCCTTTTGAACATTAACACCCTTACGAATCGCTAAAGCCGCATATTTTTTTAATAAATTTTCATATTTCATATATTTACCTACTTATTGTAGCAAAGCATGGCAGCCCCAACAATTCCAGGTTCTTCCAAACTCGCTAACTTAAATTCAGCATTAGCCATCCCAGGATGCACCAATGTCTTATATTTTTCAATCACTCTATCAAGATAAAATTCCTGAGATTGCGTAACCCCACCACCAAGCACAAATACATGCGGTTCAATTACATGCGCAATCGCTGATAACATCATTGCAAAATCAGTAACCATTGTATCAATAATTTCAGTAGCCACTTCATTACCATCTTGAGCTAATAAGAAAACGTCATACGCCGATGTAATGTCAGAAGCGATACGTTCTTTACCCTGACGAACAATAGCATCACCCGATGCCCAGTTCTCAACAGCACCAGCATTCAAGTGGTTAACAGGTTTACGGTTCTTATCAACTATGATATTACCAACTTCCCCTGCATACCCATTATTACCCGATACAACATTTCCATTAACAACAATAGCCGCCCCAATACCAGTGGAGTGCGTAACATAGCATACGATCTTCTTACCACGACCCGAACCGACTAAAGCCTCAGCTAATCCAGCAACATTGGCATCATTATCAAGATAAACTGGAAGATTCAAACGATCTTTCATGTATTGAACTACTGGGAAATATGCAAAATCTTTAATATTAGTAGCTAAAGTAACATAACCATTTTCAGTGTCAACAGGACCAGGAATACCAATTCCCACCCCAACACACTCATCCTTATTATCAAGAGTATCAATCATCGTTAGAATATTATCCAGTACAATTTCAGGACCCTGATCAGAAAGAGAAGGACGCTTCAACTCCTCTAAAATCTCACCCTTTTCGTTAACTACTGCCACTCTAACGTTAGTACCACCTAAATCCACACCAATAAATTTCTTCATAATGTTTCCTTTTCTAATAAATAATTACTTAACTTCGATAATCTTCATTGTATTTGTGGCACCAATTCCACTTGGATAACCAGCTGCAATAATGACCTTACGACCCACTTTAATACCATATTCACGGGCAGATTTAATCGCTGCTTTTGCAGAACGGGCACAGATGCCGGCTGCAAAGATAGCAATTGTTGCATCTTCCATCATATAGCTCTCAATTTGCACTAAATCACGAATGTTATGG
>CAYWUU010000100.1:0-4664 GCA_964461405.1 uncultured Erysipelothrix sp. | reverse complement strand
GCTTCAACTAAACGATCTAATAGATCACGGTTCTCAAGAATAATCTTCTTCGCATTCTCATACGCTTCATCGATAATTCTACGAACTTCCTTATCAATTTCAAAGGCAATCTCCCCGGAGTGATTACGCTCAGCCGTATAGTCACGTCCCAAGAACACCGAACCCTGAGGATTATCATATTGAATTGGACCTAAATTACTCATACCATAAACCGTAACCATGGCTCTAGCAATCTTAGTGGCCGATTGAATATCACCAAAGGCACCGGTTGAAATTTCATCAAACACGATTTCCTCAGCAACACGACCCCCTAAATACCCTGTAATGGTACCAATTAAGTCCGAACGCGATTGCGTAAAGGTTTCCTCACGCGGTGTCATTAAGTTATATCCTCCAGCATCCCCACGCGGAATGATGGTAACTTTCTGAACCATATTAGCACTCTCTAACTTAAGACCAATAATAGTATGCCCCACTTCATGCACAGCCACCATATATTTTTCTTTTTCCGAGTACTTACGAGATTTCTTAGCAGGACCAGCAATAACTCTATCAATGGCCTCATCCATATGATGCATTTCAATCTCATTCTTATCTTCACGAACTGCCAAAATAGCAGCCTCATTTAATACGTTTTCAAGATCAGCTCCAGAGAATCCCGGAGTTCTACGTGCTAAGTTATGCAAACTAGCATCTTGCGCCAACTTCTTATTACGAGCATGAACCTTAAGAATTGCTTCACGACCCTTAACATCTGGAAGTGCAACCGTTACTTTTCTATCAAAACGACCCGGACGAAGTAAAGCAGGGTCAAGGACATCATCACGGTTTGTGGCAGCAATAACCACAATACCAGCATTATCATCAATCCCATCCATCTCAACTAGTAATTGGTTAAGTGTTTGTTCACGCTCATCATGACCCCCACCTAAACCAGCACCACGCTGACGACCCACAGCATCGATCTCATCAATAAAGATGATACATGGCGCTGTAGCTTTAGCTTTCTTAAACATATCACGAACACGACTCGCTCCAACCCCAACAAACATTTCCACAAAATCAGAACCAGAGATTGAATAGAAAGGCACATCGGCCTCACCCGCAGCTGCACGCGCTAATAAAGTCTTACCCGTTCCCGGAGGCCCCACTAACAACATACCCTTTGGTATACGAGCACCCATCTTCTCAAAGCGCTTTGGCGATTTAAGATAATCGATTAACTCCTTCATTTCCTCTTTTTCTTCTTCAGCCCCTGCCACATCATCAAAACGAACTTTAACATTCCCCTGAACCTTAGCACGAGACTTACCAAAATCAAACGCCTTATTATTACCACCCGATGACTTCGTCAACATATAAAAACCAAATCCAAGCAATAATAAATACGGAACCATCGGTACAATGACATCCATAAAAATATTAGACTGGAACGGATCCTCAACTAAAAGCGACTTATCCTTAGCTTTAAGCGTTTCGGTCAAATCATCAACCAGAGTATCACTTTGCGGATAACGCACTTCATAACTAATATTACGATCTTTATACGTATAAACACCCTTAATATTAATTACATTTCCCTTAGGCGACATTACCGTCTTACTCATAGGGTACTTCGCTACAATTTCCTCAAACTCCTTAATGCTAACTGGCTGAGAGGCTTGCGATGTCATTAAATTCATCATCGTCACACTCATAAACAGCAACATCAACAGAGGAAGAATTATATTCTTATTATTTTTCTTCAAATGATTCACTCCTTATTCATACATTTCGTTTTTTAAAACACCGATATATGGCAAGTTACGATACTTCTCATTAAAGTCCAAACCAAACCCAATCACAAACTCATTAGGTATTTCAAATCCAATAAAGTCTGCCTCGATATCAACTTCACGACGCGATGGTTTATCTAATAACGTAACAATCTTACATTCATGAGCACCCTTACTCTTAAGAATACGCATGGTTTCCTTAATTGTATGCCCCGTATCAACAATATCTTCTACCAAAAGAATATCAACATTCTTAATAGAACGATCCAAGTCCTTCAAAATTCTGATGTCACGGGTTGAAGTAGTGCCCTCATAACTCGAAACATCCATAAAATCATACTCAATATCCAAATCAATATGCTTAATAAGCGATGCCATGAATGGAACCGAACCCTTTAATAAAGCCACCAATACCGGTGGTTGTTCATAGTCCTTATAGGCCTGTGTGATTACAGCCCCCAGCTCCTTACATTTTGCTTCAATCTCTTCTTCACTAATTAGTATTTCTTTAACATCACGATGCATACGTAATCCTCCTACGACAACAATTATTTTATCACAAAAACACTAGGATTGTTAGAGTAATGATAGACATCACACCCAATTTTCACCACAAACACAACTTCTTTCACGTGATTTTCAACAACCAACCACGACTTGCGCCGATGAATGGGAATCTTTCTATCCACAAAGAAACGATTCACACGCTTAGTTCCATAACGAAGTGCAATCCGATCCCCCTCTTGATATGATCTAAAAACCACCGGAAAATCATCCACACCCAGTGTAATTCCCTCAATCGTTTCACCCACATCACACAACTTAAAATGATCCGTTTCCACAAACTCAATCGCCTCAAACGAATACGAAAACGACAAATCACCATGCAACATCACTTCACCAAAACTAATACTAAGAGTAAAAGCCCCCATTTCAATTTGACTCTTACCTTTTAGTATATACCTATCAAGATCTCTAATATAGGCATCCGAAAAATGAAAGCCCAAGGCCTTATCATTTAACCATAAACGTAACATATCCAAACGCTTATCCAACGCATAAACCCCATACGCTTCTATCTCAAAAGGATTAGGCAATAATACTAAGGTATCCATATAGGCCTTATAATTCTCACGCGCCTGTACTAACTCCTTATATACGTCATCATATAGATTATGTTTCGTCAGATAATGACGCACCTTATTACGCGTATAATCCAGCTCATAATTACTTTCATCCACACCATATGCAATAGCATTCTCATCACAATAGGCCACCAAATCCGCCTTAGTTTTACCTAATAACGGCCGCCATACCAGCAACCCATCAATCACAATCTCATCTAACATACCCGGCATAACCCGCTTCTTACGCTCTTTTTGCATATAAAAAGTCTCCACATCATCATCACGATGATGCCCCAGTACAACACCCTTAGCGCCATACTTTTCAACCAACTCCTTATAAAACCCATACCGAAAATCACGCGCTAACTCCTGAAAATTACCACCCTTCGATCCATCATAATACCTCACTTCATAATCAAGACCAAAATTCTCAGCATACTTCTCAACAATCACTTCATCGCGTTTACTACTCTCTCTTTTATTATAATTAACATGCGCTATGACCACATTAAAACCACTTTGCCTCATATAATCCAGCAAAGCCATTGAATCAGGACCACCCGATACTCCCACAACCCATGTTTCTTTCACATTAATCACCACTCCTATTTTACCACAAAACAAAAAAAGAACTGCAATGCAGTTCTAGGCTTTAAGGAAATAGATTCCTTTTAAGATGGGAAGAAATCTCCGCAAACATCTCGGAGTCAGGACAAATATGGGCATTAACTGATATAATCCTCGAAGAATTTATATACTTGCAATCATTTAAGAATAAAACAGACGGACGATTTAGACCCAACACCTGCCCAATATTATACAAATGCTTACGCCTATTGGGTCCAGAGGATCTCCTAACCATCTCCTTATTTGATGTCATTGGTACCACAAATAACTTATCATTAAACTCAGAAATTACTAAGCCAAAATGTTGGTACCCTGCTTCATTAATATATACCTGTCCGTAGTCGATGAAACATATATCCCCAGGAACAACCCCAATATTAAGTTCACTGGACGACCTAAGTTTCAATCTTTGAACTCTATTTAAACCACTAACACATTCTTTTCTACGAAGATAATCTGGTAGGTTCCGCATAAAATCATTGTATTCGCTTAAATAATGTTCAATTAAATGATCATCTTCCTGTAAGAGCCATTTTTCATCTACTACACTCAAACTATTCCCCTCCTTGATTAAAGGTATGAGAGGAAAAATAAAAGTCCTAAAAGAAAAACTAGCCGAAGCTAGTTTCTATAACATATAATCTAAATTCTCTAACATGATTCCCGTACCCTCAGCTACACAAGTCAGAGCATTCTCTGCTACATATACCGGAGTATTTAACTCTTCAGAAATCAAACGATCTATACCACGCAATAAGGCACCACCACCTGTAAGTACGATACCACGAACAATAATATCCGCACTTAACTCAGGAGGCGTTTGTTCAAGAACACTACGACATGCTCTAACAATATCCTTCAAGCTATCGCGCATAGCCCCTTCTGTTTCAGAAGCTTTAATTGTAATAGTATTAGGAAGACCCGTTACCAAGTCACGTCCACTTACTTCCATACTAATATCCTCAAAACCAGGTTCCATATACGCTGTACCAATTTGAACCTTAATGTCCTCAGCCGTACGATCACCAATTAATAACTTATAAGTTTCCTTAACATACTTGATAATATCGGCATCCAACTTAGTACCTGCAACCTTTAATGAAGTACTGGTTACAATATCACCCAGAGATAAGAT
>CAYWUU010000099.1:0-4692 GCA_964461405.1 uncultured Erysipelothrix sp. | reverse complement strand
TTTTGTTATGCGGTTATATTTGTGGTAGAATAGATTAATATTGAGGTGATTTATATGAACGATCGAATAGTAATACCAGAGGGCTATAAGTCTTCGTTAACGATATATGAAACTCAGACTGCAATTGGCTTTATTAAGCGTTGTTTTGAGGAAGCTTTAGTGGGAAGTTTGAAGTTGAAGCGGGTTTCGGCGCCATTGTTTGTGAATAGTAATAGTGGATTGAATGATGATTTATCAGGGGTTGAGCGTCCTGTTTCTTTTGATATTCCATCATATGGGGGTCGTGGTGAGGTAGTTCATTCTTTGGCTAAGTGGAAGCGGATGGCTTTGCATAACTATGACTTTAGAGTAGGTAATGGTTTATATGCGGATATGAATGCGATTAGACGGGATGAGGTATTAGATAATACCCACTCAATCTATGTGGACCAGTGGGACTGGGAGCGTGTAATTGAGCGTGAACAGCGGACCATTGACTATCTTAAGTTTACAGTCCAACAGATTGTTAATGCGATGTGTGAGGTGTCTATGCGTCTTCATACGAAGTATCCTGCGGTTGATATCCGTATTAGTCCTGAAGTTAGCTTTGTGACTTCTCAAGAACTTGAGGATTTATACCCAGAGTTGGATTCTGAGGAGCGTGAGCATGCTTATGTTAAGGAACATCCCACTACTTTTATTATTCAGATTGGTGATGTTTTAAAGAGTGGTAAACCCCATGATTTTAGAGCGCCTGACTATGATGATTGGGCCTTAAATGGTGATTTATTATTCTGGCATGAACCTTTGGGAAGAGCGATGGAATTATCCAGTATGGGAATTCGAGTGGATGGCACTTCCATGAAGTCACAGTTAAAAAAATCTGGGAAAGAAGATAGATTAAAATACGAGTTTCACCAAATGGTAATAAACGATCAACTGCCCTTAACGATTGGTGGTGGGATTGGTCAAAGTAGAATGTGCATGTTGCTACTGGGGAAAGCCCATGTAGGGGAAGTGCAAGTTAGCTTATGGGATGATGAAACTGTTGCGGCCTGCGCCGGGAAAATAGAGTTGCTCTAATGCAGCGTTGTGCTTGGAGTCTAAGTAGCGATCTTATGATGGCATATCATGATAATGAATGGTGTAAACCTTCGTATGATAATCGATATATCTTTGAGATGTTATGTCTTGAAGGGATGCAAGCGGGCCTAAGTTGGAATACAATTCTAAAGAAGCGGCCCCATTATAAAGAAGCGTTCTTTGATTTTGAGGTTGATAAGGTTGCTCTTATGAGGGATGATGATATTGAGGTATTGATGTTAAATGAAGGCATAATTCGTAATAGATTGAAGATTAAATCTATTATTAATAATGCGGTGTTAATAAAGCAATTAGATTTAGACCTTAGTAGTTTCTTTTGGGGTTATGTGGATGGGGTAATGGTTAATCAAAATGATGATTTACCAGCAACCAGTGATCTATCGATACGTATTAGTAAGGATTTAAAGGCAATGGGGTTTAAGTTTGTGGGACCTACCATTATCTATTCGTTCATGCAAGCGATTGGAATGGTTAACGATCATATTAACGGTTGTGATTTTAAGTAAAGGGGACGAAAGTTCTCTTTTTCTATTGATGTAGTAATCAAAAAGTGATAACCTAGTAATAGAAACTAGGTGATAGAATGAAACGAAACGATATGTGGTTAGAAACCATACGAAACCAAACTTTGCCTCTATATGATGACTTACCAGAGATTGAACTTTATCTTGATCAAGTGCTTGAGTTTGTGAATGGGACTTGCGGTCATTTATTTGGTAAAGCGGTATTAACCAGGGGTATGGTAAATAATTATGTTAAGCAAAAGGTGATGCCAGCGCCGCTTAGAAAACGATACTCAAAGGATCATCTTGCGTATTTAATAGCGATATCAGTACTTAAATCAGTACTAAATATCCAAGATGTATCCAAAGGGATTGAGGAGGCGGTTAAGTTACGGGGAGTTGCTGGAGCCTATGATTCTTTTATTGGGTATGCCCATGATGGATTGGATAAGTGTATGGCGCTTTTAAATGGTGAGGCGGTGCAAATGGAAGTCCTTGAATCAGAGAGTTTACAGTTTTCACTTAGAGCGATTATGTTGGCCTTTGCGGCTAAGTTGGTTGCGGATTATTCGTTTAATGAATTAATAACAAAGGAGAGAGAATAAATGAAAGAAAAAATAGCAGTCGTGGTTGATTCGGGATCCGATGTGAGTGCGAAATTACGAGAGGGTTTAGCCATCACAAGCTTACCCTTACGCATTACTATCGATGATAAGACGTATACTGATGGTGTGGATATTAGTGCCAAGGAAATCTTTGATGTGATTGATACCTCCAAAGTAACAACTTCTTTACCAACGGGTGAAGATATATTGAGTGCCTTTGAAGCAATCAAAGCGCAAGGGTATACGCATATTATTGCGGTTACCATATCTTCGGGATTAAGTGGAACGTATAATGTCATTCGTAATTTATCTCAAGAGATAAAGGGATTAGAAATTTATGTTCATGATACGAAGAATATTAGTCTTGGCAGTGGATTTATGGGTATTCGCGCGGCAGAGAATATTAATAAGGGCATGAGTTTTAATGAAATTGTTCAGGATTTAAAAGATATGGAAGGAAAGTCGCAAGTATTCTTTACGGTTGGTACCTTGGATTATCTGATTAAAGGCGGTCGTATTGGTCGGGTAGCGGGAACGGTGGCTAATGTTCTTAATATCAAGCCGGTTATCTCCTGTGATCCAGAGGGTATTTACTATACTGTAACGAAAGTACGGGGTTATAAGCGTGTTATTAAAACCATGTTGGCGGAAGCAAAGAAGTTTATTGGTGATGCCAAGAATTATAAGGTGTTGTTGGTGAATGCTGCCTCACAGGAAAACCTTGAGGCGTATAAAGCGTATGCTGAGGGTATGTTTACGCCAACTAATACTATTGAAGTTCTAAATATTACACCGGCTTTAGGGATTCATACCGGTCCTGAAGCTTTGGGTATTGCTGTTATTATTAATGAATAAAGAAAAACGAGCGAAGAGGCTCGTTTTCTTATAAGTTATCGTTAACATAGAGAATGATGTCCTTAATAACATCTTCTTTCTCTTTGTCGTTGAGTAGTTCGTGTCGCGATTCTTCATACACTATACTAAAAATATTCTCAAAGCGTGCTTCTTTTAATTTGTTGATAGCACGATTAAAGCCATCACGGCTAAAATCAGCACAAGGGTCGTGTAAACCAATGAGCATTAAAATTGGTAGTTTAGAGTTAACGCCTATAAATGGATAGTCATAAACTTCTTTGAGTAAGTTAAGAAGATCTTTATAGCCGTTGAAGGTGAAGGGGAAATTACAAAGGGGATCGTTTAGATAGTTTCTAACATTTTCCTCATCAAAACTTAACCAATCTAATTCTGTCTTGCGATTCTTTATATCTAGCATGAATTTTTCGTTCATCATCTTTGCGATGGATGGCGCCGGTTTTGAACCTATGAATAAACTAACGAACTTTAGTCCATAGCGCATCGGACCCATGCCAACGGGCTTATAGGGAGACCCAGATAGGATGAGTTGATCGACAAGCTTTGGATAGTTCTTAACAACGGCACGGGCAAAAAGAGATCCCATGCTATGACCAAAGAGAACTATCGGAAGGTTGCTAGTTTCTTTAATCGTTTTAATGATACCGGCAATATCGTCTGTATTTCTTTTGTGGCCGTTAAATTTACCGAAGTTACCCATCTTATCTCGATAGGGACTGTCACCGTGTCCTCTTAAATCTAAGGTATATACATTGAAGTGATTGTCTTGTAAGGTTCTAGCAAAATCATCGTATCGTCTTCTGTGTTCTGCCATCCCGTGAATTATTATAAAGTTGGCTTTGGCATGGTCTGCCATAAATGCAGATATATGCGTAATATGCCCATCACTGCGTGAAGTGTATTGCATAGTATGTCCTCCTATGGTTATTTTAACATAAACCCATGGCGAAAACCGTATAATTATTTTTTTTGTGCTAAGCTTGGGTACGTTTGACATTATGTTCATAAAAACGTATTATATACACGTATATACGATGAAGAGAAGTAGTAATAGGCAACCTTATTTATAGAGAGTCAGTGTTGGGTGGAAACTGATAGTAAGCGCATATGAACTCGTCTTGGAGTACTCTTTTTGAATTAAGTAGAGAAGAGCGTGACTCGCGTTAAGAGTTGAGAGTCCAATTGATGGAAAACAAAGGTGGTACCGCGGCATTTTATGTCGTCCTTGGTAGCGCTTTTTTTATTTAAAGGAGGCATTATGTTTAATCATCAAGAAATTGAAAAGAAATGGCAGCAGTATTGGGAAGATAACGGTATATTTAAGACGGATGTTTATGATTTTACCAAACCTAAGTATTATATTTTAGATATGTTTCCCTATCCTTCTGGAGAAGGTTTACATGTGGGGCATCCCCGGGGCTATACAGCTACAGATGTCTTGGCACGTCAAAAGCGAATGCAAGGATTTAATGTATTGCACCCCATGGGGTGGGATGCTTTTGGATTGCCTGCTGAGCAATTTGCTTTGAAGACCGGAAATCACCCGGCCGCGTTTACTAAAAAGAATATTCAAACGTTTACGGATCAAATTAAGTCGATTGGATTATCATATGATTGGTATAAGGAAA
>CAYWUU010000098.1:0-4738 GCA_964461405.1 uncultured Erysipelothrix sp. | reverse complement strand
AATGATACATACTCTCTTTGGAGCGGGAAAATAATTCGCAACGAGATATTTATATCATTGAATTTAGCATCTTTTATAATTTCCGCTTTAAATTTCGGTTTAAAATACATAAGGTTTCCTCCAATGTGCTATAATAAAATATAGATGTTATTATACACCATATAAGGAGTATTAGATATGATTAATAAAAATGATTTTGTGTTTCTAACAGACCTCTACGAATTTACTATGGCTTATACCTTCTTTAAAGAAGGTCGCCACGAGGAGATAGTTTATTTTGATATGTTTACCCGTAAAATTCCAGATAACGGTGGGTATATGATTTTCAACGGGCTTACGCGTCTAATTGAAGGCATTAATAACTTTAAGTTTGAGCGCCACCATATTGAGTACTTATACGAGTGCGGATTTAGAGATCATGATTTCTTAGAGTATTTATTAGATATGAAATTGGAACTTGATATTCGATCCGTTGAAGATGGTACGGTTGTCTTCGCAAATGAACCCTTGATTACTGTAAAAGGAAAACTAATTCAGGCGCAGTTAATAGAGACGATGTTATTATTATCCATTAACTATCCTACGTTAATTACTACCAAAGCCAGTCGCATTGTAAGTTCAGCACGCGGCCGTGCAATTCTTGAGTTTGGTGCACGTCGTGCCCACGGATACGATGCCTCTCTTGAAGGCGCAAGAAGTGCCATAATAGCTGGAGCTGTAGGAACATCCCATACTCTAGCCGGTCAAAAATACGGGGCCTATGTATCAGGAACCATGGCTCACTCATATGTCCAACTCTTCGACAGTGAATATGAAGCCTTTACAGTATTCGCCAAACACAATCCTGACAATGCTATTTTCCTAGTAGACACCTACGATACCCTAACATCAGGGGTTCCCAACGCCATTAAAGTGGCTAAGGAATACCTTGCCCCCTTGGGCAAACGACTCAAAGCCATTCGCCTAGATTCAGGGGATTTGGCCTACCTATCCAAAGAAGCCAGAATTATGTTAGATGATGCCGGATTTGAAGATTGTAAAATTATGGCCTCTAACTCATTAGATGAATATATTATTGACGACCTCATTTATCAAGGGGCTAAAATCGATCAATTTGGCGTAGGCGAAAACCTAATTACATCCAAATCCGATCCGGTATTGGGGGGCGTATATAAATTAGTGGCCCACTAAGTAAACGTAATCGCCAATCAAAAAATTAAGATTTCAGACAATATTGAAAAAATAACGAATCCTGGTCATAAGCGACTCTATCGATTCTATGACAACGAATCTAATAAAGCCTTAGCAGACTATATCGCGTTGGCAGAGGAAGTCATTCCTGAAGATCAACTCACTATCTTTGACCCTATTCAACCTTGGAAGCGCAAGACAATCACAAATTATACAATACGCAACTTACACGTGCCAATTTTTGAAAACGGCCTTTGTGTGTATGAGCAACCTTCATTATTTGATGTATCTGTCTACGCAAGACAAGAACGCGAAACATTCTGGGAAGAAGTTAAGAGATTACACTACCCTCACAACTATTATGTAGACTTAAGTCAAGAACTCTACGATCTTCGTTTAGCCCTATTACACGGTCACGACGAAGACACGAAGAAATTCAGTAAGTAATATTGTTAATCAAACAACCCAGCTTAGTTATAAACTAAGCTGGGTTGTTTTCTTTTTCTATAATTGTCATCAACATAAAATACGCACGATGCAAACACTTACTGATTATTATTTCACATTCTTCCTGCATAGACTTTTAAAATGAGTTAATTCTTAGATATCCCATCCATCCTTACCTACTAGAAAAGAAAAACAGGCTAAGCCTGTTATCCTCCTAAATAAATTTCTTTAACACGGTCGCTCTCACGAACTTCAGCAGCAGGGCCTTCCAGTTGAATCTTGCCCCCTTCGATGATATAGGCATAATCCGCAATTTGCAGTGCCTTATGAGCATTTTGCTCAACCAATAAAATGGTCATTCCTTCATTATTAATTTCTTGAATAATATCAAATATTTGCTTCACGATCAAAGGCGCTAAGCCCATACTGGGTTCATCCAATAAGAGCACTTCTGGCTTACTTAGTAAGGCGCGCGATATGGCCAGCATTTGCTGTTCACCCCCACTTAAAGTATGAGCATTTTGGTGTTTTCGTTTTTTAAGAATACTAAAACGTTCATAGATGGCTTCAATTTCCTTATTCAAATTTGACTTATCTTTGCGTGTAAAAGCGCCTAAAATCAGGTTTTCTTCAACACTCATCCCCGAGAAGATTCTGCGACCTTCTGGAACATGAATTATACCCTTCTTTACTATCTTATCGGGAGTTTCTCCCACTAGGGAGTTCCCTTTTAGTTCGATACTTCCATTTACAGGCTTTAGTAACCCGGAAATGGTTTTAAGTAAGGTACTTTTACCCGCGCCATTGGCTCCGACTAACGTTACAATTTCACCCGGCTTAACATTAATCGATACATCTTTTAAGGCATGAATTTCACCATACTTAACATCCAAGTTCTTTATTTTTAGCATTAGTTATCATCCTCATTTCCTAAATAAGCTTCAATAACCTTAGGGTTGGCGCGAATAGCATCAGGACTACCTGAAGCTATCAATTGACCATAATTTAATACAAATAGATAGTCGCATAATGACATAACCAAATTCATATCATGTTCAATCAAAACAATGGTTAAATCAAACTTTTCATGAATAAGATTGATAAACGCTATTAAGTCTGCCGTTTCTTGGGGGTTCATACCCGCTGCAGGCTCATCCAAAAATAGCGTCTTAGCACCCGTAGCTAAAGCTCTCGCTATTTCTAATCGTCTTTGTTCGCCATAGGAGAGCGATGAAGCTTTTTGATCCGCTTTCTCAATTAAATCAGTAATATCTAAAAATTGACGCGCTTTTTCATCCATAATCCGTTCTTCACGATAATACGATCGCGATCGCAAAATAGCATCCAACATGGAATACTTCACATTATAGTTCATCGCAATCTTGATATTATCAAGTAGCGATAAGTCTTTAAACAAACGAATATTTTGAAACGTTCGGGCAAAGCCCAAGGCGGTAATTTGATCCACTCGATATTTATTAAGGTGAATCGTACCCTGTTCAGCACTGAACTCAATTGAACCCATAGTGGGTTCATAAAAGCCAGTTAGACAATTGAATAGAGTTGTTTTACCTGCACCATTTGGACCAATAATACCAACTTTCTTACCTTTTTTAATATCCAAGCTAACATCATCAATCGCAACAATTCCACCAAAGTGTTGACTAAGATTCTTAACGGAGAGTAGTGTCATGTTTTTCTCTCCTTTCTAGTAATTTCTTAATACTGATTTCATATGTGCCCAGCAATCCACCGGGTTTAAAGACCATCATAACCACTAATAAGATTGAGTAAATTATGACGCGTTCTTGAGCAAAGGACGCAAAGACTAAGTTAATCATTTCAATTAATATAGCCGCTACTACAGTTCCTGTAAAGCTACCCAGCCCGCCCAATACAACTATAACCAATATATCAATGGACTTTTGAAATCCAAACATCTCTGGCTTAATAAGAGCAAAATAAGAAGCATAGAGCCCTCCTGCAATACTAGCAACCATGGCACTGATTAAAAATGCACTTACTTTATTACGCGTTAGGTTCAATCCCATTGCTTGAGATGCAATCTCATCTTCTCTAACACCATTCCACGCCCTACCAAATCGACTATTTCTAAGAGCCGTCAATACATAGAGGATTATGATCGCAAAGAAGTATATCATGGTGAAGTTTGGAACCTTCTCAATATTAGAGATTCCAATGGGGCCCCCTGTAAACTTATCCAGATTCACAATGATAATCCGAATAATCTCTGCAGCCCCTAAGGTTGCGATGGCTAAGTAATCGCCCTTTAATCTTAAAGTAGGGATTGCGACTATAAGAGCTACCACTAGCGTTAAAACTACACCAATACCCATACCTAAAAATAAACCAGCATACCCGGATACTTTCTGTAAAGTAATGGCAACACTATAGGCTCCAATAGACATAAATCCCGCATGACCCAGCGTAAATAACCCGGCCACCCCTAAGACAAGATTAATGGATGCTGCCAAAATAATATTGATCAAAATAGAGATCACCACAATCTCATGGGACTTTCTTAAAATACGGACGTCCAATAGATAGGCTAGGATGAAGTATCCCGCCAAGGCTAAGACTAACCAAATAAAAGCACTGAGGTTAAATCGTTTTGAACTTTTTGAATTTTTCATACTTTAGTGTCTCCTTTCTTGCCTAGTAAACCTGTTGGCTTAATAATCAAAATTAGGATCAAGACTAAGTATACAATGGCTTCGCGCCAGATTGAATAACTGGTGGTGGCCACAAAAGTTTCTATAGCCCCAATGAAGAACCCCCCAATTACAGCCCCTGGTAATATTCCAATACCACCGAATACTGCCGCAATAAAGGCCTTAAGACCCCGGGTAACTCCCATAAGTGGTGTAATAGAATTATAATAATTGGCTACAAGCGATCCAGCCGCTGCCGCCAATATACACCCCAACACGAAGGTAAAAGTTATCGTTCTATTAACATTAATACCCATTAAAGAAGCAGCATCTGCATCCGTTGAAACGGCACGCATCGCACGCCCCATATTGGTATGATAAACAATATATTGAAGTAATAAGAAAAGGAGAATAGCGAAAAATGGTAG
>CAYWUU010000097.1:0-4754 GCA_964461405.1 uncultured Erysipelothrix sp. | reverse complement strand
TCACAATAAAGGAGGTAAAAATATGTTTGGAGAAAACTTAGTTTTTACTATGATTTTTGCTTTTTTAATTCTGTTGTTGATCACACTATTCTTTACATTTATCCCAGTAGGCTTGTGGATTACTGCCACTTTCTCTGGTGTTAAGATTAAGATGTCAACACTGATTGGTATGCGATTGCGACGCGTTGCGCCATCTCGTATCGTTAACCCTATGATTAAAGCTACTAAGGCTGGGGTTGTCCTTGATATTGATGAGCTGGAAGCCCATTATCTTGCGGGTGGAAATGTTAATACGTTAGTGGACGCTCTTATTGCGGCACAACGGGCTAATATTCCCTTGGATTTTGAAAGTGCGGCTGCCATTGATTTGGCAGGGCGTAATGTTTTAGAAGCCGTGCAAGTATCAGTTAACCCTAAGGTCATTGAAACGCCTATTATTGCGGCCGTATCAAAAGATGGTATTGAAGTGATGGCTAAGGCGCGTGTTACCGTTAGAGCTAATATTGAGCGTTTAGTTGGGGGAGCGGGTGAAGAAACCATTATTGCCCGTGTTGGTGAAGGTATTGTTACAACCGTGGGGAGTTCAAACTCCCATAAGGATGTACTTGAGAATCCCGATAGTATTTCTGAAACGGTATTAAGTAAGGGTCTTGACTCTGGTACTGCTTTTGAAATCTTATCGATTGATATTGCGGATGTAGATGTGGGACGTAATATTGGGGCTCAACTGCAAATGGATCAAGCACAAGCCGATAAGAGTATAGCGGAAGCAAAAGCGGAAGAGCGCCGTGCTATGGCGGTTGCTAAGGAACAAGAGATGGTGGCTGAAGTTCAAGCCATGCGTGCTAAAGTAGTGGCCGCAGAAGCTGAGGTTCCTTTGGCGATTGCAGAAGCCTTACGCAATGGTAAATTGGGAGTTATGGATTATTATAACCTTAAAAATGTTCAAGCCGATACGGATATGCGTGAATCAATTGCCGCTGGTTCAACTGAGGAAAAACATAAATAATGTTTCTTCCTTTGGATGAGTTGATTGATATTATTCTTGATCTTATTCCATTTGTTATAGCGGTAGGTATATTTGCTTGGAACTATATTAAGAAGAAACCGAAATTTCAATCTAAATTGAATGATTTCAAAAGTAAGGTCGTATTTGATATCGATGAGGTAAAACCTAATATTCCCGTTCATGAAAACCAACGATCGGGGATGGCCCATAAGGATACCCGCGATCACCGCATCTACGAACAAGCGACTAGGGAAGCTCTGTATTCTGAATCGAAACCCCGACGTTTAAGCGAACAAAAGGTTCGTATGCAACGCCCGGGTGTTAATCAAATGAATTCAACCCTAAATGAAGCATCTACTAAGCCGAAGCAATTGGTTAGAAATGATGCCCTTAGGGATCAAAACAGAGTACGAGATGCCTTATTATATGGTGAGATTTTAGGGACACCGGTTAGTAAGTTGAAAAAATAGTGAATGTAAAAGAACCAAACTCACATGAGTCTGGTTCTTTTTTGTTATAATAAACATAGATACAAATATACGATTAACCATTAAGGTATTTGCCTTATATCTGCGTTCAAGCGTTTAATAATTTGGCGGATGAGGGGGGATTTGAACCCCCGCGAGCCTTTTGACTCCTATTGGTTTTCGAGACCAACCTCTTCAGCCTCTTGAGTACTCATCCAGTTTAGTTATTATAACACATCAGGGATTCGTAAATAAAGAGTTTCTTATCGTTTTATGCATAGTTTAAATACCTAGGGGATATTGATGTAATAGAAGCGTTTACATATTATTTTTATGTGTAAAGCCATTGTAATTTATAAAATAGAGGAGTAAAGTAAAAACGAAAAAGGAGGGTATGATGGATCGTTATATTTTACAAGTTTTAGAAGCCAATTCTTCAGCGGTTGAAGCGGTGAACGAAACTAGAAAGAATCAAGAAGCTTCATTGGAACCGATAGCTGCAAAGAAAGCTGAAATGGATCAGGCGTATTTGGATAAGTTTGCCAAAGAGAAACTTGCGCTAGATGAAAACTTGGATACATATCTTCAAAGTGTCCAAGGTCTTTATGATGGGCAATTAAAGCACAAGGTTGCAGCTATGGATCGTATTTTTGAGGATAATTTTGAAGGGTGGTTAGCTGCGCTTTTTGATGAGGTTGTAAAGTAATATGGGTAGCGATCGGGCTTTGAGTTCGAAAGCACGGGCACTTTTCTCGTCCCATCTTGATTACGAAGCCTATCAGGGGATGGCTGGTTTGCCCACGGTTCAAAGTATCGCGATCTATTTGCACTCGCAAAGCCGCTATGAGGTTGTTTTACGGGATGTCTTAGCGGAAGATGTGCATCGTGATACTTTAGAGGAGCGCATTCGTACAATGGTGTATTGGGAGTATAAATCACTGCTACGCTATAGTCATACTAAGTTTCATCCTTACTTTATAATCAAACAAGAAATACAGTTGATATTGTATGTTGCAAATGCGCTCTTAGGAAATTTAAACTTTACGATGCCACAGTTTTACTTGGATATTGACGGTGGCTTAAGTATTGATGTAGCGCAGTTAAAAGATATTAAAACTTATGAGGACTTACTTAGTTTTTTGGAAACTACCCATTATCGGGGCGTATTGAGTGGGCGTAAGTCAATCTTAGAAGTAGAGCATGCCCTTAGCCATTATTATTCAATAGCAATTAAGCAATGGGCGGGTCGTAATCAAGGGTTAAAGCGCTTATTAAGTATGGATGGCGAACTAATGATGGTTGAAAAGATTTATCGTTTAAAGAAATTCTATCACCAAAGTCATAGTGAAATATTGAGTTTACTAGCCTATGATCCGTGTTTAATTCCAATCAAAGAAATGAAGCATTGGATTGATACCTATGATTCTGAAGGCTTCCTACAGGCGTTTAGAAACTCGTCCTATAGAAAGTATCTACAGGGCATATCCTTTGAAACCATTGAACATGGTTTTGATAGTATTCGATATCAATGGATGTTGCATCACCTGCGGTTTTCACAAAACTCAGAGGTTGTATTTCTGGCCTATATGGAATTATTGCAATTTGAAATGAAAAATATAATTGATGTGATTGAAGGGGTTCGTTACAGGTTACCCCAAGATGAAATAATGAATCTTTTGATTCTATAGGAGGTGGTAAAATGGCCATCGAAAAGATGAATTTAGTAAGGGTGTCAACCCCAAAGCAAAATATTATGAGTATGTTGGAATCCATTCATAATTACAAGTGGTTTCACCCTGAATTGTCCAAAGACGTAATAAGTGATGAAGATGATGTGGGTTTGGCTTTTGAACACGAGAAAGTATACCAACAGTACCTAGAGCGCTTTAATAAGGCATTGGGGTCCTTGGACTTAGAGGTTACAGGTATTTATGATCAACGCTATAGCCTTGATGCAATTGAAACGGTATTAAATCGCTTAGAAAAGCTCGTTATCCTAACTAAGGATGCACAGCCATTATTTAGTGAACTGGAAGCTGACGATACCAAAGCCTTGGAGATGCTATATCAATATCCCTTGAATGATATTGATGAGGGGTTTGTGCACGTCATGTTTGGGAAAGTATCGGCTGCTAAGTTTCAATCTATCAGTCAATACCATCAAGAGCCCTTTCTATATACCGTTTTGCACAAGACTAAGAAAACAGTTTGGATTATGGTCCTTTGTCTAAAGAAGGATGCGATGCATTTTACTGAAGTCTTGGATAGTTTGGAATTTAGGGAGCTACCTATGGTTGTTTCAAATGCTTTAGACGAAATATTTATGAATGAGATTGCGCATGTCTATGGCTATGTTCAAGATCAAGGGGAGATTGAGAGTAATTTTCCTTTTGTGAGTATTTACGATCAACAAGGGGTCTTAGCGGGTTTTGTGAAACGCGATAAGGTCGATGAGTTTAAGGGCTTGTTTATGGATACAGTCCAGGTCCATGTTTTTGATGGCATGACCCATGAAACCCTCATGCCCCCTACGTCATTAAAAAACAACCGCTTTGCTAGGCCCTTTGAGATGCTGGTGGAGATGTATGGTTTACCTCAATATGATGCTTATGATCCGACATTTTTCTTTTCATTATCCTATAGCGTTCTCTTTGGGATAATGTTTGGTGATGTGGGCCAGGGCTTGGTTATTAGTGTGATTGGTTATCTTGCTCATAAGTATAAGAAGATGGAACTGGGGGCTGTGATGTTTAGAGTGGGTTGGTTTTCGATGTTCTTTGGGTTTATCTTTGGTTCGTTTTTTGGTAATGAAAGCCTATTAGAACCGCTCTTACATCCGCTTAATCTTCCTATTCATGTTACCAACCAAGACTTTACAATGACTTTATTAATCAGCACAGTGGCCATGGGGGTCTTCTTAATTCTTAATGCAATTGTATTAAATATTATGACCGGTCTTAAACAAAGAGATATGGAGCGGGCGTTTCTAACGCAAAATGGTTTGGCGGGCTTTATCTTCTATGGTTTTGTGATTGGAGCCTTGGTGCTGGAAACTATGGGTTATAAAGTTCTTAATCCACTATCAATTTCCTTAGGAATTGCTTTACCACTTTTAGTTATATTTATGAAACATCCCATTATGAGTTTTGTTAAGAAAGAGCCCTTAAAACCAAGCGACCGATACGACCAAAACCATTTATTGCTACACGAATTGCCATTTATTTTTCTCCATAGTCAGCAAAATTAAAAAACGATAAAAACTTGGCACAAAAGGGATT
>CAYWUU010000096.1:4511-4788 GCA_964461405.1 uncultured Erysipelothrix sp. | reverse complement strand
ATGAAGAAGAGCTTGATATTGATGATGAAGAAGTTAAAAACGAGTTGTTGGAAGAGATTGAAATGAAGGTAGATACCCAATGGAATGGATAATTAAAAAGGATTTTCCAATATATAAGACGTATCCTAATTTGATTTATTTTGATAGTGCAGCTACAACCCTTAAGCCACAAGTTGTGGTGGATGCCGTAGTTCATTACTATACGCATATTGGAGCAAATGTGCAGCGGGGTGATTATAGACTTTCGATGCATGCCACTAGGGCATACGATGCAGTG
>CAYWUU010000096.1:0-4501 GCA_964461405.1 uncultured Erysipelothrix sp. | reverse complement strand
TTTATCAACGGTGATACAGAGGGTGTGGTTTTTACATCCGGGGCGAGTGAGTCGTTGAATTTAATTGCGCTTAGTTTAGGGGCTGAAGTACTGACACCTGGGGATGTGGTCTTATTAAATGAGGCAGAACATGCTTCCAATGTATTGCCTTGGTTTAGTATTGCTAAAAAAGCAGGGGCGCATGTGGAGTTTATTCCTTTTGATGATGAGGGTAATTTGACTTTAGATAGTATTAAGTCATCTTTGCATGCGCGCGTTAAAATCGTATCTATAGCGCATGTATCAAATGTATTGGGTAAAGTGAATGATATTAAAGCTATTAGTAAGTTGGTACATGAGAATGGCTCTTATTTAGTAGTGGATGGGGCTCAAGCTGTGGGTCATAGTAGTGTGGATGTTAAAGACATGGGTGTCGATTTTTATGCGTTCTCAGCTCATAAAATGATGGGTCCCAGTGGCGTAGGCATTATGTATGGGAGACCGGAAATATTGAAGCGGTTGCAGCCTATTTATATGGGTGGCGGCAGTAATGCTCGTTTTAATGTATGTGGGGATATTGAATTAAAGGATATTCCGTATCGATTTGAATCGGGTACGCCTAATATTGAAGGGGTCTTGGGATTTGGTGCTGCCATTGATTATATCGAGGCGATTGGTGTTGAAGTTATCAGGGATCATGAGGCGCTTCTTCATAAGATTGTAATTGATGGATTGCGTAAGATGGATCATATCAAACTCTATAATCCAAAGGCCAATACGGGAATCGTTTTATTTAATGTGGTTGATATTTTTTCGCAGGATGTAGCGGCTTATTTGGATACTTTTGGAATAGCGGTTCGTTCAGGTGCCCATTGTTCTAAGTTGGCTGGTGATGTGATCAAGACTGAGAATACCCTTCGTTTGTCTTTGCATATATATAATAGTGTTGAGGATGTTGAAAAGTTTTTAAGTGTTATTAATGAGATTACTCTTGAGAAAACTATTGATACTTATTTGTAGGAGGTTTATATGAATATGTTTGATAATCCGCAGTTTGCGCGGCAAGTTATAATGGATCACTATGAGCACCCTAGAAATAAGCGTGTTGAAGAAGATTATGCCTCTAAGCATATGTCCAGTGATTCTTGTATTGATGATTTTACGATTTATATGGATATTGAAAATGATATTGTGGTGGATGTGAGTTTTGATGGACATGGTTGTACCGTCTCAACGGCTTCCACATCTATGATGACCGAGTTATTAAAGGGCGTGAGTGTTGATAAAGCGCGCTTGATTTCTTTGGAGTATATGAAAATGATTAATTTAGAGGACTATGATAGGGATGTATTGAAGGAGTCGGTGGTCTTTAAGAATGTGGGTAGAAGTGCAAATCGTGTCATTTGTGCAACGATAGGTTGGCGTGGTGCTAACTTTATTATTAATAAGAGGGAGGTTCTTGATGGAGAAGAAAATAAGTGATTTAGAACGGCTTCCAAATGTTGAGTATGGCTATGGATTTCAGGATGATATTGAGCCTGTTATTAAGTTTGATAAGGGATTAACTGAGGATGTGGTGCGTCAAATTTCGGCGTTGAAGCAAGAACCGGATTGGATGCTAAAGAAGCGCCTTGAAGCGTATCATTATTTTAAGGATGCGCCTATGCCTAACTTTGGTCCGGATTTGAGTGAAGTTGATTTTGATAGTTATACCTATTATTTACGGGCTTCAGAGCGAATGGAAACAAGCTGGGAAGATGTTCCTGATGCCATTCGTAATACCTTTGATCGCCTTGGGATTCCTGAGGCTGAAGCTAAGTTTTTATCGGGAGTTGCCACGCAATATGACTCGGAAATGGTGTATCATAATATGATTCAGGAAGCTAAGGACAAAGGTGTGGTGTTTTTGGATATGGATTCGGGATTAAGAGAATATCCTGAGTTGGTGCGAAAGTACTTTAGTACTTTGGTACCGCACTCTGATAATAAGTTTGCGGCTTTAAATACAGCGGTTTGGTCTGGGGGGACTTTTATTTATGTTCCTAAGAACACAAAACTTGATAAGCCTTTGCAATCGTATTTTAGAATTAATGAAGAAAGTATGGGTCAATTTGAGCGTACTTTGATTATCGTTGATGAGGGTGCGGATGTGCACTATGTTGAAGGGTGTACAGCGCCCATCTATTCGAAGAATTCGATGCATGCAGCCGTTGTTGAAATCTTTGTGCATGAGCATGCAAAATGTCGTTATACAACGATTCAAAACTGGAGTGCTAATGTTTATAACTTAGTCACAAAGCGTTCTGTAGTGGATGCAGGGGGTATGATGGAGTGGATTGATGGCAATATTGGTGCCTTTAAGACCATGAAGTATCCTTCTTGTGTGCTTAGAGGAAATGGAGCAAGGGGTCTTACGATTTCCATTGCAGTAGCGGGGAAGGGTCAAGTTCAGGACACTGGGGCTAAGATGATTCATCTAGCACCCCATACACAAAGTACAATTATTTCTAAGTCAGTTTCAAGAAACGGCGGGGAAGTTAATTATAATGGATTGGTTCGCCATAGCAAAGAGGCTAAGTATGCTAAGACAAAGGTTGAGTGTGACACATTAGTATTGGATGAATTTTCTAAGAGTGATACTATGCCTGTTAATATAGTAAGTAATAAGTACTCAGTGGTGGAACATGAGGCTGCGGTTTCGAAGATTTCTGAGGATGAGTTATTTTATCTTATGAGTCGGGGGCTCTCTGAAGAGGAAGCTGCTGAAACAATCATATTGGGGTTTTTAGAGCCGTTTACGCGTGAGTTGCCTATGGAGTATGCTGTTGAGTTGAATCAGTTGATGAAACTCGAGATGGAAGGTTCCGTTGGATAAGGGGGCCATACGGCATTTATATGCTAATAAGCGCCGTATGATAGCACCGTATGATAAAGCATTGATGGATGCCATTATTTATGACAAGGCCTTGTCCTTGGCAGAACGGTTTCATGTGTTTGCTATCTATCATTCTTTTCGAAGTGAAGTTGATACGCATCAAATTATTGAAGCGCTTTTGTTAAGGGGTAAAGTGGTAGCGTGTCCTATTATAAAAGATGGCAATATGCATTTTATTCGTATTAAGAGTTTGGAAGAATTGGAAGTTGGTCACTTTGGGATCATGGAGCCTAAGGAAGGTTCCTATATGGATCCCCTGGATTTTGATTGTATCTTTGTGCCGATGTTGGCCTATAACGATGATTTCTATCGGGTTGGGTATGGAAAAGGGTACTATGATCGGTTCTTAATTCAAACAACGGGTCTTAAGGTGGGGCTTGCCTATAGTATGCAACATATTGATGTTGCGTTTGAAGATGATAATGATATTGCGTTTGATTTATTAATCAATGAAGTGAGGTAGGATATGAGGCGTAAGGTAGTTGGTTTTGGGATCTTAGTATTTTTTACTTTTTTTGCGAATGCGATGATCAATACACAGGGGGTTCCTTTTTTGATCGAAGTGGGCTATTCTTCTTCACAACGGGGTAATATCATGGCTTTCTATGCTTTAGT
This sequence comes from uncultured Erysipelothrix sp., assembly GCA_964461405.1. Classification (GTDB taxonomy): domain Bacteria; phylum Bacillota_I; class Bacilli_A; order Erysipelotrichales; family Erysipelotrichaceae; genus Erysipelothrix. Next base: position 972 of record CAYWUU010000096.1, on the reverse strand, counting down.
AGCTATGGTAGGTCAGTTTGTGGTGGGATACTTATGCGATCGTCATAAAACCATTAAGCGCTATTTTATTTTAATGGCCATCTTCTTTGCGGGTTTTATAGTGATGACCTTTACCTTGAGTGATCAAAATTACTTGGTTCACTTTTTGCTCATGGGTAATACGCTTGCCTTATCAAGAGTGGTTGTGAATTTGATGGAAACTTGGATTATTGAAGTAGATGGTATGTATCCATACTTTGGAAGTATTCGTAGTTTTGGGTCCCTTGGTTGGGCTTTATCGTCTTTGTTGGCGGGGTTTATCATCTTGGAGTTTGGATATGATTGGTTGGCTTATGTCGCAGCGGGTTTAAATATGGTGGTGGTGTTTGCTTCGTTTTTCTTTGAGGATGCAAATAAGCAAACGGCGACTAAGATAAAGTTACAAGATACTTTGACTTTGTTTAAGAATCCTAGATTTGTGCTGCTATTGATGACGTATTTACTAATTTTTGTGGTTTATAATGCAGATTCTATTGCTGTCACTGATTTAATCATGAGTGTGGGTGGTACGGAAGCTGATGTGGGTCTTAAGTGGTTTGTGCAAGCCTTAAGTGAGTTGCCATTCATGGTAATGGGTACGTATATTCTAACGCGATTTAGTGCTAAGTGGATGTTAGGGGTGGGGAGTTTCTTCCTGGGTATGCGATTTATCTTGTATGGCTTGTTTCCAACAACGTCTTTGATTATATGGTTGTCGCTATTGCAGATGTTGTCGTTTCCTTTTACACTTATTTCGCAAAAAGAGTTGGTATTGGCTGAAAGTCCTAAAGAGTTGCGTACCACCGCACAAATGATCTTTATTTCGGTAACTTCGGGATTGTCTGCTATTCTTTCACCATTAATTTCTGGGTACTTAGGGGAAGTATTTGAACTTAGGTCTATTGTTATGGGGATGGGTTTGTTTATGATTGTGCCATTATTGATGGGATTGTT
>CAYWUU010000095.1:0-4887 GCA_964461405.1 uncultured Erysipelothrix sp. | reverse complement strand
ATCAATCTCATTGAGACGATTAGCAAAAGAAGATAACTCTTTACTCTGGGTTGATTCGTCAACAGTATTATCTATTTTTTCATGCAAAGATTTAAAACGTTCTACTCTAGATTTCATACATTCCACCTCTAATCATTATAATAAGTAAGCTAATTTACATCATCTATAATTATACATACTTTACAGTGAAATTACTAGAAGGCAACAAGACAAAAGCAACCTAGAACGACACATTTTACTACTATTGACTCAATAACACCCAAACTATAAGTAACCAAAGAAAAACTGCCCATAGATATAAAACTAAGGCAGCTAATCAAAGGTATTAAATAATATTAAGCACGTCCGGCATACTTGCCATCAACCGTATTCACAAGAATAACTTCATCTTGATCAATAAATAACGGAACTCGGATTTCATATCCAGTTTCTAGTACCGCATTCTTTTGAGCATTATTGGCCGTATCGCCTTTAACTGCAGGTTCGGCCTCAGTAACCATTAATGAAACCTTTTCAGGCAATTGAACACCCAAAACCTCCGCTTCATACATAATAACTGTAACATCAGAATTCTCTTTCAAGAAATTAATTTCCCATTCAAGATTAGTCTTCGGTAACTCAAGTTGATCATAAGTTTCCGCATCCATAAACACTAAAACATCCCCAGCATCATACAAATACTGCATAGTACGCTTGTCAATATGAGCCAGTTCAATTTTGTCGCCCCCAGTAAAAGTCAGTTCCGTAATAGCATTCGTGCGTAAGTTACGAACCTTTACTTTAATAATCATTTGACGCATAGCCGTCTTATTGTGAGACGTGTCCATTACTTGAAATAAGTTACCTTCATTTAAAAACGCCATTCCCGAGCGTAAATCATTTGATGAAATCATAATTCATCCTCCATTTTCATTTCGGAAATATTATAACATATTTATACACGCTTTCAAATATCCAACGCACTCCTAATCTCATAAGTAAACCAAAATACCCCCTGATAGATAACCTCAATATAATCCTCATTACATTTAAAGGAAACCTCCTTAAAATCAACAGGACAAGCTATCTCACTATGTTTAATATGCTGCAATACCTCGCGCTCAAAGATAAGATTCGCTCGAATCGCTTGAATATACTCCTTAGACCTAATATATTCATAAGTATAGCGAATATGCCAATGAAACCAACTCAAAAAAGCCATAAGAATCACCAGTACATACGCCAATACAGCACCCCTATTCGATTTCAAACACCTCATTAACCTCAAATCCTTTATACATCATGTGCAACGAAACCTGCCTATCACACTCAAACTCAAGGAACGATACATCCTCCAGTAATATTTCATAACCTTCTTTTTTTACAATTCTATGGCGATCTAAAGAAATGACAAACTCATCCACTTCCAAAGTATTATCAACACAGTGTATCCTATGACTTCTTTGAATAAACTGCTGAAACTGTAACTTAAATACTTCAAGTTGATCCACCGATAAAACAGGAGTTCGCACCATAATATTCAATATCATTACAATCAAAGTCACCACCCAACTCAATAAGAAACAAACCACTAATACCTCAATCAACGTATATCCTTTACGAATATCAATACCTCCATATAGTTAAATAATATACCAACTATTAACGCAATGACCATAAAAGCAATCAAATACTCAATTAAAATACTCCCTTTACTATTCACATCTAAACCTACCAAAACCCAATTGAAAGACACAGGTAGTATTGCCTATTATATGCGTTGCGGCTCTATTGATATTACCATTTTGATTAAACCAAATAGAATCCTTAAAATAACAGCGTTTTCTCTTTGCAAATGCTTCAAGCTGACACGTCACAGGGTTTATATATTCATATTGTGGAACTCTAAAGACCACAAAGAAAAGCGAACTAAAGATAGTAATCGTAAACATAACAACAAGAATTTCAACTAACGTAAATCCCTTATTCATGGGCTTGACCCCCACTAATATGAATGGCTTTTCCATTACTACACTTCAGTTGCGAACTAGACAAAAAACCTTCCTGTACTAATTCATGAATACTACCAGGAATCGCATCAAACTGCAGACGATATTGCAAAATGGCAGCATCAACCACCTTTATCTGAGCATCACACCCCTTATCATTCACAATAAACAATGTTTTAGCAATATTGGGAATCGTGAGTAAAAATATTACCACAATAGCACTCATCACCAAAACCATCTCCAATAACGTAAACCCCTTTTTCATAGTAACCCCTCCAACATCTTTAACGGTTTAAATAAACTACTATAAAATAATGCCATAATAGCAACAATCGCAATATACGCAAACACTTTAAGGCCCCTACCCAAGCGCCTAATCTTAGTTTCAATAGCCAAAACAGCCAAGTCGCAATAACGCTCCATAGAACCGACTAGATCCTCTGAAATGAGACCTTGTACTACCAAAAGAGAAAAAGATTTGGATACATAATTACTATTAAGAGCATCCATCATCGTCGATCCATTTATTAGCTTCTGATCGATATGATAACTAAGCCAAGAAACATAAGGAAGTTGCTTTAAACTTCGCAATTCTCTAACTGCATCAAGCGTAGATATCTCTAATTTCAAAATAAACAATAAGCAAACTGCGAAAATATACGTTATTGATTCTTTAAATAAATCAAAGATACTATAGCGACACATTACCGTATACGCCATAATACCAAGATCTTTCATGCTAAGTAAAACTAAGAATAGCACCACAATGATTAGAACGACCAACGCTAGTATCGCCCCTAACTTAACAATGGCCACCTCTAGTTTTATATCATTAGTATTGGTATATCCACTTAACATCACAATTAAATTCGGACCAAAGGTGAAGCCATAAAAGAATAATAAACCAATCGCAATAACCACAAGTATAATCGGATATAATAAGGCCTTAGTCATCTTTTGCTTAAACACCTTCATAAAACTCTTGATACTATGAGACAGCTTCAAGGTTTGAATACTTGTTAAACGCTTAAATTCAAAACACGAAGCCAACTTCAAGTAATCATTCAAGCTATCACTGCTCAGCTTATAAACCGTTTTAATCTCACTATATTCCAAACCACTAGCTAAAGCTTGATATACCAAACCAACGAGATACTCTGCTTGTTTTTTATATTGCAAAGATCGAATTTGATTCAAGATCCTTTTGATTAAAGACTTCAAATGTAAACACGGTCCCCTCTTTAGTATGACTAACATATTGATAAACGACCCCTCTTATTACACTACGCAAATCAAACTTACTATAGTTTAAATCGTTTAGACGTAATAATACATCACTCACACTGCCTGCATGTAAAGTAGTCATAACCAAATGCCCACTCAAAGCCGCCCTAATAACATGTTCAAGCTCTTGAGCCTTACGTATCTCACCAATAACTAATAAGTCAGGATCATGACGCAAAAGCTGTGTAATATGCGCCTCCAAATCTTTGGCCTGATACTCTATTTGAATAATACTTGGAATGACTCGTTCAATAGGTGATTCTAAAGAAAATACCTGGCGATCACAAAAGAAATCCAAAGAGGCATACATAGAGGTTGATTTCCCAGCCCCTGTCTTACCCGCAAACACAATTAATCCATTACTGCTACCCAATATCCCTCTAAGTTTCTTAATATCATGTGTACCCATACCACAGGACTCCAAACTATCCAATACCAAGAGATTAAGAATTCTAAGCACCCCATGTTGTCTATTTAAAGTCTCTAACGCCGCAAATCTAAAGAAAAGCGTCATATCCAAACAATAGTATTCAAAAGAGCCAGTTTGCGGTTCCATAATACTATCCATTTTCATCCGTGACTTATACTTTAGATGATTAAACAAGCGTTCCATATTGTCATAAGGATAACGCATAATCAACTTCTTATTTTGCCGCAATACTAAATAATCCTTGGCAAGATCAATATGTATATCCGTCACCTTATGTTTTATACAAGTACGCATTAAAGTTTCAAGATAATGATAAGTTTCCATACTTTAATTAAGAGATAGAGAAGCATAGTCCTAATATGATATACTAAACCTATGAAAAATATATTAATTATCGGCGGAGGTCCCTCTGGAATGATGGCCGCCATTTCCGCAAAAATACACCATCCAAACGCAAATATTACACTTTTAGAACGCAATAAAACCCTTGGCAAGAAGTTATCGTTAACAGGCGGTGGCCGCTGTAATGTGAGTGCCAACGTTGTAAATCAAACCGTAGTTGACAATGTTATTAAAAACGGAAGATTTCTTTATTCAAGTTTAGAAAACTTCGGCCCACAAGAAATAATAAAATTCTTTAACGATCACGGATGTCCTCTTGTCGAAGAAGATCACCATCGAATGTTCCCCTCTTCAAATAAATCAAAAGATATCATTAATACCTTGCAATCGGTACTTCTTCAAAACAATATAGTGATTGAGTATGATGTGTTTGTTAATAAAATTACTAAAGACAGCGTATACTCTGACACAAAGTCTTTTCACTACGATCATTTAATCTTAGCAACCGGAAGCAAAGCCCTAAAAGGCAGTGGATCCGATGGAAATGGATACGACTTAGCAAAGACATTAGGACATACTATAACTGACTTATATCCAGCCGAAGTACCTTTAGTAAGCAATGACACCGTAATTCAAGACAAGATTTTACAAGGTCTATCGTTTAACGATATTAATATTAAAGTACTGGGCCCCAAGGGGAAAATAGTGCGTTCAATTACACACGACTTGCTTTTTACGCACTTTGGACTCTCAGGACCTGCCGCTTTAAGAGCAAGTTATGATGTTATCAATATCTTAAAAACGAATAAAACTGTTAGAATATTAATTGACTTTCTTCCCGAA
>CAYWUU010000094.1:0-4921 GCA_964461405.1 uncultured Erysipelothrix sp. | reverse complement strand
CTCATATTAAAACCTCCAGTTATTTAAATATAACACAATCATAGGGGGTTTACATGGTAAATTAAGAAAATATCGTGAAAGATTGAGCGGTTTTTGTTTGGAAAATATAGATATGCTATAATTATGACTTAAAGAGGTAAGAAAATGACAAAGAGTAGAACTGAAAGAAATAACATCGTCCTAATAACTTTAGTAATGGCTTTGGTGATAACTGTTGGCTCTATTTTGAGTATCAGTGCCTCGAGTGCTGTCTATACTGTTCATAGTTTAACTAAAAACGGTAATTCAATTGAAGAATCCGCTCTATTAGGTACAGAATATACTAATTTCAATGAAGCTTTAGAGAAAATGAACGAAGTGGCTAAAGAGACACCTAATGTTATTATTCGATCTACTACCAGTCGTTCTCCTCTTAAAATCGTCGCTGCCGATAGAGCTCTAGTTCAGTCTTTCCCATATCGTAAAGCGAATAAAGTAACATCAGGGAAAACAACCCTAGATATTTATACAACGGCCGCTTTGAATTCCGCTTTTACCTATATTCCTGCTCATTATAATATGTATTATTATGGGACTTCATTCACCAACGATCGTTTGGTCGCTAATGTTGAGATTAATGGTGGAAAAGGCTTTGTTGAATTTGATAAAACAGATATCATTCCGATGATATATATTGAAAATGAGATTCCAGTTGAAATTGGTGGTGATCAGGATTATTCCAACCAATATAAAGATAGTTATAGAATGAAAGTTCAACCTGATTATTTTGATGTAATAAAGGAAGGGCCATATAACGCAATAAGAGTTAATGTTGGTCGTTCTCATCCAAACTTAAGAGATTCAAGTTCTACCTATGGTATTGCTCCAGATTGGTTAGTACCAGGAAATCGTTATTATTCTAACGATGGTATTACCTTTTATCATGATATTGATCTTAAGAATCCCGTTAGTACGAAAAAATTCTATGCCTACTTCCAATGGTTACCACTTAGAACAGCCACAAACCACGATGCTAAATCATTTGAAAACTTATTGGCATACTATGGCAAACATGACTCAGTAATTATGGGTGAAGCCCATCATTTCGTTGAACAGGGCTTGAACTATGGAATGAATCCCGTTCTTATCTTTTCACAAGCTAATTTAGAATCGGGATACGGGACCTCAGGTTATGCTAAAGATCGTAATAACTTATTTGGTTGGGGCGCTGTGGATTCTAATCCGGATAATGCTAAGGGTTACGGAAATATTGGAGAGGGCATCGCTGTTCATATGCGTTCACAACTCGCTCTTTATACTTCAGTAGATGATTTTAGACATTATGGTATTTCATTTGGAAATAAGGGTTCAGGCATTACAGTTAAATATGCCTCAGATCCATATTATGGAATGAAAATAGCGGCTCTATCTTATACACTCGATAGACTCAATGGCTATAAAGACTATAATGCGTATGATTTAAGTGTCTTAAAGGATTCAACATCGTATGAAGTTAAGAAATTAGCCAGTAATACATCAGGATACTGGTATAAAACAAAAGGGAACTTAAAGAATCAAGTGATCGTAAACTATGGTATCGACAATAAATTAATTAAGACCTCTCTGTATTCACCCAATGATAATACCAAAAATCAAAAAGGGTATTGGCCGATGAATCTATTTACTGAGTTTGGTTATATAAGTAATAGCAATATTACATCAATTGAGAAATATGGCCCCACTGGGACTAAAATTCCAACTAAACCTAGCAATTGGACTCCGCCATCAAAAACCGTAACCTTTGATAAAACTTCGGTTTCAGCTCAAACTATTGAAAATGCTAACTTTAGAAATAGCTATTCTGATATAGGGACAACGGTTATCGGAAACATCCCCGCAAAAACGAAAATTGATATTTATCTTGGATCTAATGGATGGGCTAAAGTAACTTATAACAATAAGACAGGCTATTTATTAGCGGATACATTAGTAGTTCTTTTAGAAGAGGAAACTCCCGCACCTGAACCAGTACTTGTAGATGCCTATGTTAATACACCCGGTTCTAGTTTGAGAATGCGTAAAGAAGCAAACACTACTAGTAGTGTGCTCATCTCAATACCACACGGTACTCAATTAAAAGTAACCCGCGAACCCAATAAATGGGCCAAGACAACCTACCAAGGATATACAGGTTATGTAAGCGAAGAATTCCTAAAGTTTGATACTGTTAAACCACCAGAACCACCCATCCCCACCTATAAGCAAGGTGATGTGAATATGGATGGTAAGATTACAACAGTTGACGTTGTTTTAGTAAGACAATATTTATTAGGTACTCGGAAATTAACTGATGATCAATTGAGACTATCAGATATGAACGGTGATGGTAAAGTAACAACTGCAGATATAGTTATGATGCGTAGAATACTTTTAGGGCTTCAATAGTGCTTGGGAAGAGGAAATTTATGAAAAGAAATAAAGTAATCACATTGTTAATATTAAGTGTGCTGCTAATATTTAGTACATTAAATGTAAGTGCTGCTACAAATGTAAAGGTGAGTTTTAAAGGTTCGCAAACTTTGGCACCTGGTCAAGAAGCGTCTATTACTATGTCTTTTGATACTGCAAAGTACGAGTTATTGTTTGATTTAATCAAAAGTAACAATAATATAAACATTAGTAGTACTAGGTTCGGAAATGGCTTACTAACTTTCAAAGTCACTGCTGTTAAGGAAGGGACTACGACGTTAACTGTTAAACCTGTTCTAGACAATGGTACAGATATGGAAGGTAATCCAGCAAATGCTACTGGATCATTCAAAATTACAGTGAAGAAACCATCTACACCAACGCCTAAGCCTCCGACCTTGGATAATACTGAGGATGATAAGAAGAAGCCTGCTGTTAAGACTCCTGAGGAGATTGCGAAGGATAAGCTTGAGGAGCGTCGTAATACGCCTTTGATTAGTGGTATAAGTATTAGTTCTGATTCTGAGCGTTTGAATGGTGAAGTTCTTAAGGAATTGCCGGTTCAAAAGGGTCTGTATAACTATCGTTATGTTTTGCCAAGAAGTATTGATGCTATAATACTTGATGTTAAGGGTAGTTTTGATGATGTTGAACTTGTGTATGATAAGAATATTAAGTTGGAAGATGAGAGTCTTGCGGTTAAAATAATCGCGAAGCAGGATGTGATAACGCAGGAGTATGTTCTTACGCTTGAGCGGCCTGTTGAGATTAGTACGACTTTTAGATTTGATAATGATTCGTATCGTGTTATCGAGGATGATTATTTGAGTGTTCAAATGCGTGATCTTGGTTTTACGAAGAGTAGTTTTGATGTTGAGGATGCGACTAAAGGTAGTTTCTTTAATTTGGATAGTAATACTGTTGTTCTAGCGGTGAATGAGAATAATGATGCTAAGTGGTTATTATTGGATGATAACTTAGAGGTTGATAAGGAAGTTGTTATTGTTGGGGAAGAAAAGGGATCTTTGCTTGTTCCTGAAGTTGACGAGGCTGTAGATAAGAAACTACAGGGAACCAATTCGTATGAGACTATAGATGTTAATATTCCAGTTAAAATTAAGGAAGTGGATACGTCTTTGAAGTTTAAGGAAACGGTTGGGGGTTGGTCTTATGATGATACTGGTGCCATTACGCATGCTTTAAATAGTGAGGGTGAAATTGAAATAGTTCATTTGGGTTCTGATGGTGAAGTTAAGCAGGCCTATGTTATTTTTGATCAATCTAGTGGCTTTAGTTTTGATTTATTGACCTATGGTTTAATTGGTTTATGGTTTTTTACGATTCTAGTATTTTCAATTGATAGAAAGCGTACGAATCGAAAGATTAATACTTTGATTAGTCGTCGTAATGCTTATAATAACGAAGGGTAGATATTTTCTATCCTTTTTGTTTGATGTTTACGCTTACATTTGTTTTTGTATACACAAGTGAAGGCTTTAGTGCTAAAATAAGAATGTATTTAAGGAGGAAATTATGAAGAAAAATCCTGTAGTATTAGTAGTAATGGATGGGGTAGGTATTAGTGAGGCCGTTGAGGGAAATGGTGTCTTGCAAGCTCATACGCCTACTTTAGATAAGTTAATGAGTGAGTGTCCTAATATTCAATTGAAGGCGCATGGTAAAGCGGTAGGGCTTCCTACTGATGATGATATGGGTAACTCTGAGGTTGGTCATAATGCGTTGGGATCGGGTCAAGTTTATTCTCAAGGGGCTAAGCTAGTTGGTGAATCAATTAGTGATGGTTCTATGTTTGCTTCTAAAACTTGGAAGTGGTTAACTGAGGATCTTAATGATAATACCTTGCATTTAATTGGATTATTATCGGATGGGAATGTTCACTCTCATGTAAACCACGTCTTGGCTTTAATTAAGGCAGCTAAAGATAGTGGTGTTAAGAGATTAGCATTGCATGCTCTTCAAGATGGTCGTGATGTTGAGCAACAATCGGCCTTGGTTTATATTGATATGGTAGAGAATCTATTTAATGAACTTAATGATGAAAATTTTGAAGGTTTTATTGCTTCAGGTGGGGGCCGTATGTTAGTAACTATGGACCGCTATGATGCTGATTGGGGTATGGTAGAGCGTGGATGGAATGCTCATGTTCATGGTTTTGCTCGTAAGTTTGCTAGTGCTACGGAAGCTATCACTACTTATCGAAATGAAGAAGCCGGCTTATCGGATCAATATGTTCCAGCTTGGGTTGTAGAAAAAAATGGTAAACCAATTGGAAAGATTGAAGATAATGATTCTGTTGTTCTCTTTAACTTCCGTGGGGACCGTGCTTTAGAAATGTCTAAGACCTTTGAAGCTGGCGATGATTTTGCGATGTTTGATCGTGGTGTAGTTCCTCATGTTAAATTTGCGGGAATGTTACAATATGATGGTGACTTGGGAATTCCTGAGCATTTCT
>CAYWUU010000093.1:0-4938 GCA_964461405.1 uncultured Erysipelothrix sp. | reverse complement strand
TGTGGCAGATGCTTTTATTGTGGTGTATTTGATTAAAATGCGTGTAATTAGGGGTGTTTTAGTGTAAAATTAGTATGTAGACAAAAGGTTAGCACTCTTTACTTGACAGTGCTAATTTCTGTGTTATAATGTTAAAGTATCAGGAGGAAAACATGAAATCTACTTGGAGTGTAAAAGAAAATTCAGAAGGCACATTGCGTGTTGAAGTTGAATCAAAAGTTTGGCAGGATGCGCAAGAAAAAGCGTTGGATGTCTTAATTAAGGATGTTGAAATTGAAGGGTTTAGAAAAGGGCAAGCACCTCGTAAGTTGGCGGCTAAGAAAGTTAGTGATCAGTCGGTTATGTTGGATGCAGTTAATATCGTAGCGAATAATGTATTTGCTAATGCGATTGTTGAAGCAGGGGTTGAACCTGTGACACAACCTCAGTTGGATATTGAGTCTATGACTAAAGAGGATATTGTATTATTATTCCACTTTGTTGTTAAACCTGAAGTTGAGTTAGGTGAGTATAAAGGTATTGAAGTTGAGGCTGAAGATATTACGGTATCGGACGAGGATGTGGATGCTGAGTTGGAGCGTCTGCAGGAGTCTCAAGCTGAGTTAGTAGTGTATGATGATATTGCAGTTGAGAATGGTCATACTGTTGTAATTGATTTTGAAGGATTTAAGGATGATGTTGCTTTCGAAGGTGGAAAAGGTGAGAACTATAGTTTAGAAATTGGTTCTAACAGCTTTATTCCTGGATTTGAAGAGGCGTTGATTGGTATGAAAACTGGGGAAGATCGTGATATTGATCTAACCTTCCCTGAGAATTATCATGTTGATGAGTTGAAGAATGCACCGGTTGTGTTTAAAGTGCATGTTCATGAAATTAAAGTTCGTGAATTGCCTGAGTTGAATGATGATTTTGTGGCTTTATTGGATCGTGAAGATGTTACTACATTGGATGAGCTTAAGGCTGAAATCAAGAAGGATATTGAACATACGCGTATGCATGCTGAAGAGGATCGTGTTAATGATATTTTAATTTCTACAGTATCTGATAATGCGAAAGTTGAGATTCCTGAACCTATGGTGGCGGAAGAGCAACACAATATGTTCCAAGAATTTACGCAACGCTTAGCACAACAAGGTATGAATTTTGAAATGTATTCTCAAATTTTAAATCAAACGGAAGAAGATCTTAAAGAACAGATGTATGAAGATGCTGTTAAGCGTGTTCGTTCTCGTCTTGTTTTAGAGAAGATTGCGGAAGTTGAAGGCTTTAGTGTTGAAGATGATGAGACTGAGACTGAGTATCAGAAGATTTCTGATATGTATGGTATCGAACTTGAACAGGTTAAGCAAATTATTTCCAAAGAGCAACTTTCTTATGATATCTTAATTCGTAAGGCGGTTGAGCTTGTACAAAATACAAGAGCATAAATCAAAGAAGACGCCTGGCGTCTTTTTTAAACAAAGAAGGAGGGGTTGCAAATGAGTGTCGACAAGATTAAGCGGTATTTGCCGGTTGTTGCAACGCGGGGAATAGTATTATTTCCTAATCAAGAAATTGTGATCGAAGTGGGGCGACCTAAGAGCGTGAATGCGGTTGAAGAGGCTGAGAAGTTCTTCAATGGTCATGTGTTTTTAGTGAGTCAGCGGGATGTTATGACAGATGAACCTCATGAAGAGGATTTGTTTGAGTATGGTACGCTTGCTTTTATTAAGGAAGTTAAGCGTAAGGTTGGTTTCTTGCGGGTTACCTTTGCAGGTGTTCAAAGAGCGCGTATTGATACGTTAACGGAAGATAGTCAAATGTTATTTTCTAATATTGAGGTATTAGAGGATGTAATGGGTGATCCTATTGAGGAAGCGGCTTTAATTAGAACCATTAATAAGGAAATTAAGAATGCGCTTAGTTCTGAGAATAATCCGCGTATGAATGTTGGGTTTTCGGTTCCTAAGGATTTTTGGGATGGTTTTGTGTTCCAGTCTATGAATGGTGTGGAAGTTTCGGATCAGTTTGGTCAGCATTTTCCTTTGCCATTAGAGCGTAAGCAGTTGTTGCTTGAAACTTTGGATGTTAATAAGCGTATTGAAATTATCTTAGAGGATATTCAGCGGGAGAAGACGATTAATGATATTGAAGGTGATATTAATGATCGTGTTAAGTCGCGTATTGAAGAGAATCAGCGTGAGTATTACTTGCGTGAGAAGATGCGTGCAATTCGTGAGGAGTTGGGCGATGCGGTTGATGTTTCTGAGGATAGTGATGAGTTTAGGCAGTTGATTGAGAATGAACCTTATCCTGATTACGTTAAGGCTAAGGCCTTAGAGGAGTTAGCGCGTTATGAAATGTTACCGCAAGCTTCGGGTGAATCGGGGGTAGTTAGATCTTATCTTGATTGGTTGCTTAAAACGCCTTGGTATCAGGAAACTTTGGATCGTGAGGATTTGAATGAAGTTCGTACTATATTAGATAAGGACCACTATGGTTTGGATAAAGTTAAAGATCGTATTATGGAGTATTTGGCTGTTAAAACGATGACGGGTACTTTGAATGCACCTATTTTGTGTTTAGTTGGGCCTCCTGGAGTTGGTAAGACTTCCTTAGCTTCTTCAATTGGTAGAGCCTTGGATCGTAAGTTTGTGAAGGCATCCCTTGGGGGTGTTCGTGATGAAGCTGAGATTCGTGGACATAGAAGAACGTATCTTGGATCAATGCCGGGTCGTATCATTCAGGGTATGAAGAAGGCGGGTGTTCTTAATCCTGTGTTCTTGTTGGATGAAATTGATAAGATGGCTTCTGACTATAAAGGGGACCCATCTAGTGCCATGTTAGAGGTGTTGGATCCTGAGCAAAATAAGATGTTCTCTGATCATTACTTAGAGGAACCTTATGATTTATCTAAGGTTATGTTTGTGGCTACTGCCAATTATCTTGGTGATATTCCTGAGGCTTTAAGAGATCGTTTGGAGATTATTCAGTTGAGTTCGTATACTGAAGAAGAGAAAATGAATATTGCGATGAACCACTTAATTCCTAAGCAACTTAAGGTAAATGGTTTGAAAAAGTCTCAGTTTAAGATTACTGAAGTACAACTTCGTTATTTAATTCGTCACTATACGCGTGAAGCGGGTGTGCGCCAATTAGAGCGCGTTATAGCTTCGTTAGCACGTAAAACAGTCTTAGCCATCCTAAAGGATAAAGAAGCTAAGGTGACTATCACAAATGGTTTAATCGTTGAGTGGTTAGGTAAGAATATCTATGAGTATGGACAAAAAGAGAAAAAGAATCAAGTAGGTGTCGTAACTGGTCTAGCCTATACTTCATTTGGTGGTGATGTGCTACCGGTTGAGGTAACTCACTTTGATGGTAAGGGTAGATTAAATGTAACCGGACAACTTGGTGACGTTATGAAAGAGTCTACTTCGATTGCTTTGGGTTATGTTAAGAGTCACGCTAAAGAATTTGGAATTGATTCTGAGTTCTTTGAAAAACACGATATTCATATTCACGTCCCCGAAGGAGCTGTTCCTAAGGATGGACCCAGTGCCGGTATTACACTGACTACTGCCATTGTGAGTGCCCTTACTAACCGCGAGGTAAGATCGGATGTAGCGATGACAGGAGAAGTTACGTTACGTGGTCATGTATTACCTATTGGTGGCTTAAAAGAGAAGTCTCTAGCAGCACACCGTGTAGGTATAACAAGAATTATTATTCCAAAGAACAACGTTAAGGATTTAGATGATATTCCTGAAGTAGTTCGTGAGCAACTTGAGTTTGTGCCAGTTGAAACAATGTCTCAAGTACTCAAGGCAGCCCTAGCATAATGCTAAAGGCGCCAAATGCACATTTAATCCTTTCAGCAGCAGGGCGTGATCAGTTTCCAACTGATACACCCCCTGAAGTTGTAATGGTAGGGAAATCAAATGTAGGTAAATCATCCTTAATTAATGCTTTGGCACAAAGAAAAAGGCTGGCTTACGTTGGACAAACCCCAGGGAAGACGAGACTCATTAACTTCTATTATATAAACGAAGATATTATGCTCGTGGATGTACCTGGCTATGGGTTTGCGAATCGATCCCGTGCTGAGCAAATTCACTATTCAGAACTTATGGATTCTTATTTTGAACTAAGAAATCCACTAGTGATGTTAGTGCTGATTGATGTAAGACGTGGTATGAGCGATGACGACCGTATTATGTTAGATTTTGCTTCCCACCATGATATTCCTTGTGCAATTATCCTAACGAAAGTTGATAAACTATCAAGAAATAAGATTATTAATGTTAAACGCAAAGTGGAAAAAGAAACAGGATTAGATGTATTCTATTTCTCAACTTTAAATGCTTTGTATACAGTTGATATAAGTAATTATATTCAGAGTATTTTATGATAAAAAGTCTGTCTTCTAAATTAATCGAGGGCAGACTTTTTTATGACATAACTCAATATAGTGTTATATAATAAAACTTTTATTTGGTAATTCTATCTAAAGATAACTGAAAAGAAACGTTCAATATGCTATAATAAAATTTGAAAATCGATTAGAGATTTATATGTAGCTGGTGTCTTCAAAACCAGAAATGGAGTAAAAGGTGGGTGATTATTGTGTTAATACCATTAGGATTGCTTTTATTATCATATGTTTTTTATGAAGAAAAGTATTTTCGAAATACCTTAATTGTTTTTTTTGTTTTAATTACTCTTTCTATGATTCTATTTAGATATGGAGTCGGTACGGATTATTTTGCATATAAAGATATATATTACTCTATGACAAAAACAAATTTCACCATAACACAGATTGGGTATCCTACATTAGAACCTGGTTTTGTTTTCCTTAACCTACTTGCGAAAAATTTGAATATTAGTTATCAGGTTTTTATTTCTATCCTAAGTATCATCATGTTTAGTTCTTATATGTATTTTCAAAAAAACTTT
>CAYWUU010000092.1:0-5022 GCA_964461405.1 uncultured Erysipelothrix sp. | reverse complement strand
TTGTCAGTTATGATTTGGATGTTAATGGAACCGAGATTAATTACTCAGTTGGAGACCTGGATGCTAAAACTAAGATTTTAGAAGTTGGCGGTATGCAATTTGTGATTGGAAAATAGTAAATTTTGTTTGTAAGTATAGATAAATGCATATACAAATTGAGACTAGGATGTTACGTTCTAGTCTTTTATCTCTTAGATTGAAGCATAGTTTATTTTTTGAAATGTAAAGTATACTAGTATGAAATATGGGCCAATCTGACTTCTAAATAAAAGTGGTAATATTGCGAAAGATGATTGAAATGAGTAACAGGAACTCTCTTTTCATATCAATATACACTAAAATGTATATTGATTGACTAATAGTGCTTCAAACACTACTATGTAGGTAGACATACTATACAAATAAAAGGAGAAATATATGTTAAATATACAAAGGATCATTAATGATCCAGAACGTTTGTATCTAGGTGATAAAGTACCGGAGGCTCTATTACATGATCCTATAATGGGGCGCTTTAACTCTGTTTTTGGATGGGCTTTTCCTATAAGTCATGAGGAGGTTGTTGAACTCGTTGCGTTTGCGATACAAGAAGACCTTAAGATTATTGGAAGAGGTGCTAATACAGGGGTAGCAGGAGCACAAACTCCTATGACAAAAGATGAGTTAATCATTGACATGTCTAAGATGAATAATATTTTAGAACTGGATGAGAAGACTTTTACCTTAACTGTAGAACCTGGGGTATTACTGGGAGATATACATACGTATGTTGAATCAAGAGGGTATTTCTATCCACCCGATCCTGCTTCGAAACACTCAAGTATTGGTGGTAATGTTGCGACCAATGCGGGTGGTCTTCGTGCTGTTAAGTATGGAACAACTCGAGACTATGTTAAACAGATGAAAGTTGTGCTTGCAACCGGTGAAACCATGGACTTAGGGAGTCTAAATATCAAGAGTAGTTCTGGTTATGATATGCTTGATTTATTTATTGGTTCAGAAGGAACATTGGGCATAACAACACAAATTAAGTTGAAACTATTACCACTACCAAAGTATACCTATAGCATTTTAATGGCTTTTGAAGATGTGATGAAAGCGACTCAAGCTACATTGGTATTACTAAACAGTGGAAGTGATCCATCAGAGATTGAAATATTTGAAAAAGATGCTGCCTTTTATGCAACTAAATTATTAAACTACTCACTGCCAACGGATAAAGGAAATGCCTATTTATTAGTAGAGATTGATGGGGATGATAAGGAAGCTTTAAACATTCGCTTGAATACTATATTAGACAGTGTTTCTAGTTTATCACTAGAGAGTATTCCCCTTCTAGATAGAGAAGAAGCACTTAAAGTTAAGAAAATAAGAGATAATATTCTTATTGGTTTAATGGAGTATACTCAATATGAAATGCTAGATGAAGTAGTGCCAATTGATAAGTTTGCGACACTTGTGGCTTATACTAAAGAACTTGAAAAGAAACATGAGTTATCAGTACTTAACTTTGGTCATGCTGGGGATGGTAATGTTCATACGGTATTGATGAAAAATGAGTTAGATGACAAAACATGGAAAACTCGTAGAAAAGCATTACTAGATGATTTATACACTAAAGTAAGTGAATTAGGGGGATTACCATCAGCGGAACACGGTATTGGTATTGTGAAGAAAGAGTATCTTGAAAAGATGCTGCCTGCCACAAATATTAATTATATGCGTAAGATAAAGGCTGTGTTTGATCCAGAGAATCGTTTAAATCCTAATAAAGTGATCTAAATTATATTAAGCCCTAGATAATAAGTCTGGGGTTTTATTATGCAGTTGCTAGTTAATCTCATAAACTACACTTATAAAAGTATTCAAAATGTAAAAAGATAGCAGTATAATTTATGTTTATTTTACTATTCCTTAATATTTCGTACTAATTAAGCAAAGATAATCCTCGCTAGCGACGTATTTCTCATTATCTTTTTTCCTTATGAGAGAGTAAGAAGGTATAGGATTTATTTTATAAATGGTGGATTATAGATATCTGTTTTTATAAACTGTACGAGGGAATTACTGGTGCTTGTTATTGGGGGCATTTAATTAAAACAGAAGACTAAGTTTAAACTTAATCTTCTGTTTCTTTGTAATTTAAATATGTCACATATACTTCATCTAAAGTAGCTTTTTTAGAGGTACTGACTAGTTTTAACTCATTTTCATCATATCTAGGTAGAATGTGGACGTGATAATGAAATACTGTTTGTCCGGCAATAGGGTTTGCGTTAGTCAATATATTGACACCTTTAGCACCGTAAACCTTCATTAGTTTAAGGGCTAAGTCTCTTGCGACGGTATTAACATACGCTATAACCTCATCTGATGCGCTTAGGACACTTTCGGTGTGTTCTTTTGGTATTACTAGTGTGTGACCTTTTGTGTCTTGTGCTAGGTCTAGGAAGGCGAGTACCTTGTCATCTTCATAGATAATCTTAGCGGGTATTTCTCTGTTTATTATTTTTGTGAATGGTGTTGGCATAGTTATCTCCTTTTTAAGTATTATAGCATAATAAAAACGAGCAGGATGCTCGTTCTTATGTTTTATTTTAAATAACCAGGGTAGTTAGCACGAATGCGATCGGCTAAATCTTGATCATAAACCTTAAAGTTATTAGCAACAAATAGTTTGGCAACGTATTCGTTTACTAGTTTCTCATTTAGAATAAAGTGTTCAACGGCTTTATCTTTAATTTCATCCGCCTTTAAATTAACTACTTCTAAAATATAGGATTCAGTTTTAGCGGCGTTATCAAGGGCTTCCAAGATCACTCCGTTTTCAGTAGCATTCAACAATTTGTTTAGGGCTATGGTGTCTAATGTTGATAAATCAGAAACAACCATGAGTTCGCCTTTCATACTCGTAGTTTTAAGTTCAAGTTCTTTAGCGATCTCTTCTAAGGACATTCCCGCTTTGGCAAGTTCAATAGCCTTAGCACTTTGGTCTTTTTTGACTTGAAGGACTCTGGCTTCGCGAGGACGCAAGTCCTTTAGGGTCTCATAATCATCTTGCATTGCTTTTTTGACTGCGAACTCTAAGCGAACAATATCTTTGATAATGGCATCCACGTATTCTTGTTCCGTGGCATACCCATTAGTTTTAAGGAATAGTTCAAAGTTCTCACCCATGTAGGATTTAGCTTCTTTTAACTTAGCACTTACTTCCTTAGTAAAGGCTTCATCTTCTTCAACGATAGCAGACAATAGTATTTTTTGAGCTTCAGCTCGAACCAGCTGGAATCCAACGTCGCTATTAACTACTACATCATAAATATCTTTTTCAGTTACAACTCTGTCTTTAATTTTAAATAAAGAATCATTGGATGGGGCCTTTACTTTAGGAACGGAACATCCTACTAATGTAAAAGCCAATAATAATACAACTAATTTTTTCATTTCTTATCCTCCGTTAAACCAAGGATTTCTTTAAGACGATCTTCTACGCCGTCTTTTAAGAACTCAATTCCTAAGTCTTCTGCTTGTTTCCACATAATACCACTGATTTCATCAGTATGTTTTGTGGTCATGTCTTGGAAGAAGTCCGTATCGTTTAATAATTTCTTGAAATCTGTTTCTTCAATGAGGATTAAGTGTTGACCATAATCAGTAGTAATCCACGTACTCATCTCACCTTTATTAAGTTTAAGGGCCGCTTCTTTAAACTCTTTCACAAAGCTAGTATCTTTGTCCATTACTCCAACATTACCGCCTTGATCCTTGGAACTGTCATCGGAATATAGAGCTGCTACATCGCCAAAGCTTGTTTTCTTGTCTAAGGCCTCATCAATTTTCTTGATTTTTTCTTTTTCAGCATCCGTTGGATTCTTAGGGTCGGCCATCTTCACTAATATATGACTGACTAAGCGTGGTTTACTTTCGTCAACATATTTCTTAAACAAACGATCGTAGTTATCAATGAAGTAGTTAGTGACTAGTTCTTGGTACTTAA
Organism: uncultured Erysipelothrix sp.; assembly: GCA_964461405.1. Taxonomy (GTDB): domain Bacteria; phylum Bacillota_I; class Bacilli_A; order Erysipelotrichales; family Erysipelotrichaceae; genus Erysipelothrix. The sequence continues at coordinate 1,025 of CAYWUU010000092.1, read as the reverse complement.
GAAGGTTTTCATAGTATTCACCCAAACTGTCCACACCTTCATAACCTAGGGCGATTAATTGAGCGTTGAGTTGATCAACTCCCGCTTGTCCTGCCGATTGCTTTGTATAGGTTAATTGGTTTTGAGCTCGTAATTTAGCATCGGATTTTATATCATCGGATGTTTCCATATTACGTAATAACTCTCTTTCAAATATTTGATACAATGCTGAATCACCCGCTTGTTTATCGGCTGCTGCTTGGTAGTCTTCAGCAAAATAATTTTCTCCAGCAATGGAGAACACCACTTGTTTTCCATCTACTGTTTTACTTTTAACATTGTTTTTTGTTTGGTCTTTAGCATAAAAAATTGTTGCGAAAATCAAAATTACTGCAACGATTGCTACGAACCAATTCTTTTTTATTTGCTCGAGCATATTATCCTCCTCTTTGTTAAAGTCCACTTCATTATAATTTATTTATACTATCAATGCAATAACACACACAAGATAACGTAATTATAGGGTCACTATGTTATAATATAGAATGTTAAATAAAGGAGATTAGTATGGCACAGTTAGTGATTAGTGATTTACACGTTTCTATAGATGATAAAGAAATTCTAAAGGGAGTTTCTTTAGTTATAAATGATAATGAGATTCATGCGATTATGGGTCCAAATGGTAATGGGAAGTCGACGCTTCTCTCTACTATTATGGGACATCCTCGTTTTACAGTAACCAAAGGATCGGTTACTTTGGATGGTGAAGATGTATTGGAAATGGAAGTAGATGAAAGAAGCAAAGCGGGGTTATTTTTGGGGATGCAGTATCCACAGGAAGTACCTGGAGTAACCAATGCTGAGTTTTTGAAATCTGCCATAAATGCGCGTCGCGATACGCCCATTGGATTATATGAGTTTGTGTCAACACTGGAACGCAATATTGAAACATTGCGCATGAAGCCAGACTTAGCCCATCGTTATTTGAATGAGGGTTTTAGTGGTGGTGAGAAAAAAAGAAATGAAATCTTACAGTTGTTGACATT
>CAYWUU010000091.1:0-5351 GCA_964461405.1 uncultured Erysipelothrix sp. | reverse complement strand
GTTTTAGCGCGAATTACTACCTATAAACATAATGCCCAGGATTTTGTGCGCCTTAAGAAAACCTTGATGGCGACTAAAGATCTTATATCTATATTGAAAGATAATGCGTTATTTAATTATATTATCGAAATTGATCCATTAAGTGAAGTTGTGGACAGTTTGGAATACGCGATTAACGATGATGCGCCCGTTCAATTAAAAGAAGGACGTACCTTTAAGCGTGGTATTAATGATGAATTGGACGAGCTATTATCAATCACCAAGGATGGTAGAAAGTGGTTGTTGGAATATGAAGCTCAAGAGCGCGAACGAACGGGGATTAAAAACCTTAAAGTAGGCTATACGCGTGCCTTTGGATATTATATTGAAATTTCAAAAGGCCAAATTGAAAATGTAAGTGAAGAATTTGGCTATATAAGAAGACAAACACTAACGAATGCGGAGCGTTATATTAGCGAGGCCCTACAAACCCATGAAGAGCGGGTGCTAAAAGCAAGCGATAGAATCTTAGAAATAGAGAATGAACTCTTTGATACATATACTGCGTATGTTCTTAAATATAGTAGTAAGATACACAATATAGGAGAGCAGTTGGCCTTGCTTGATATGATGACGGCGTTAACGTATGTGTCTTCATTACCAGGTTATACACGCCCTAGTTTTAATAGTAACCAGAGTATGCGGGTGATTGAAGGACGTCATCCCGTATTGGAAAATGAACTTAGGGATCATCAGTATATTAGCAGTGATGTTATTTTCGATGAAGACCATAGGCTTCAAATCCTTACAGGACCTAATATGGGTGGCAAGAGTACGTATATGAGAATGGTAGCGTTAATGGTAATCATGGCACAAATGGGTTCGTTTGTGAGCGCCAGTTCAGCGGACTTATATATAGTGGACCAAATCTTCACAAGAATGGGCGCCAGCGACGACATTTTAATGGGACAATCGACGTTTATGGTAGAAATGTTAGAAGCACAAACAGCACTTTCTAATGCGACTAAGCAATCTCTTATTTTATTTGATGAAATCGGTAGGGGAACGTCAACTTACGATGGAATGGCACTGGCCCAAGGGATATTGGAGTATATTGTGTACTCTATTGGTTGTAATACCCTATTCTCAACACATTATCATGAATTAACGGCTCTGGAGACTTTGCACGAAGGTGTGAAGAATATTCATGTTGAGGTCCATGAAGAAGACGATAAAGTAACCTTTTTATATAGAGTGATTCAAGGTAGAGCGAATAAGTCCTATGGTATTAATGTAGCGCGCTTAGCGCATTTGCCCCAAAGTGTTATTGAACGGGCTAATAAGCATTTGGAAGGATTTGAAACAAACCAAACGACCCATGAAATCAATAAGGTCATATATATAGAGAGTGAACCCCATGGGTATGAGCTTGCGCGCAACTTATTGAATAAAGTTGACCCTGATTATTTAACCCCCATGGAAGCCTTGGTATTAGTAGGTGAGTTAAAGAAAGCATTGGGTGAGAGTGATGAATAAAATTAAGGTTATGGATTCACACTTAGCCAATATGATTGCGGCGGGGGAAGTTGTTGAAAGACCCTCGGGAATTGTTAAGGAGCTAGTTGAGAATTCAATTGATGCCGGTGCGAGTGAAATTTCAATTTATATTGAAGAAGGTGGCATGAGTGCGATTAAAGTAGTGGACAATGGAGAGGGTATGAGTAAAGAGGATCTTCGCCAAGCTTTTATGCGCCATTCAACCAGTAAGTTATACGATCCCCGTGATTTAAATAGAATAAGAAGCTTTGGCTTTAGAGGTGAAGCCTTGCCTTCAATTGCTTCCGTTAGTTATGTTGAGGCCAGTACTCATAACGGTCAAGAGGGCTATAAAATCATCATAAACAATTCAGTTGAAGAAGATTTTGGGGTGATTGCCCGTAATAAAGGGACCACACTTGAAGTTAAGCAGTTATTTAGTCGCTTACCTGCCCGTCTAAAGTATATTAAGAATCCCCGTTATGAAGCCGCCATTGTCTTAGATATTGTTCAAAAGTTTGCGGCAGCCCATCCTAATATTAGTTTTAGTTATTATAATGATGAAAAACTATCGTTTAGAACCTTTGGTAATGGGGTATTAAAAGATGTTTTCTATCAAGTTTTTGGGGGTAATGTAGCTACGAATCTAATTGAAATAAGCGATCATAATTATGATTATCAAATTAGTGCGACCTTAGCACAACCCCAACACACCCGCTCCAATCGACAAGGTCTGTGGATCTATGTGAACAGTCGTATGGTACGCAGCAGTTTAATTCAAAATGCGATTATTGAAGGATACCGTCGTCATATACCAAAAGATAGATTTCCTATTGGGATTCTTAAGATAGAGGTTGATCCTCAGTTAGTGGATGTAAATGTTCACCCTAGTAAATGGGAAATACGACTAAGTAAAGAAAACGAACTTAAGAGTTTGATTATAGATAGTGTTGAACGCAGTCTTACCCAAAAGTTTAAAGCGCCTAGAGTTGAAATTATTAAACCCCAACAAGAAACTATTATGGAATCGTTGCTAGAGGCACAAAGCGATGCGTATGTTAAGGAAATCTATAAGCCGGTAATAACCCAGTCCATTGAAAAAGAAGTTCTTGAGGAAGTAAACGATATAGAAGCCGTTGTTAATGAGATAACGGAAGCGGTTAGTATTGAGAGTTTAGTAGTATTGGCACAAATGAGTGGGCAATACATATTGGCACAAGGAAGTGCGGGCTTGTACATTATTGATCAACATGCTGCAATGGAACGTATCCGATATGAGTACTTTCAAAATAAGTTGCTTGATACCCAATCTGTGCTACAGCCGCTACTTTTTCCTATAGTATTAGAGGGAAGAAGCAGTTTAGTTGTACGGGAAGAAGACGTTAAGCGGGCGTTTGAGCTATTTCAGTTAGACATTGAAGTCTTAGATGCTGATAGTTTTGTGCTACGTGAACATCCTGTATGGATGAAAGAAAATGAAATCAGTGAATTTAGTAATAAGATCTTAGATTATCTAGAAGCCAATCGAAGTATTAGAGAAGAGGATTTTAGAAGTCATGCGCTTGCGACATTGGCCTGTCATTCTTCTGTTCGGTTTAATGAATACTTGTCAATGGAACAGATGCAACATCTCGTTGAAGACTTACGAAGAACCAAACAAGGGAATCACTGTCCGCACGGTCGCCCTACGTATATGATTGTGGACCATGCCATGCTGTGGAAGGGGTTTATGCGATGAGTAAAGTTTGTGTCATTGCAGGTCTAACGGCAACGGGTAAATCAAAGGCAGCGATTAATCTAGCGAAGCATTGGAATGCGGAGATTATTTCAGCTGACTCAGTAGCAGTCTATAAACATTTAGATATTGGAAGTGCTAAAGTACTTCATCCCCAACAAGAAGGTATTACACACCATCTAAGTGATATTTGTGAGTTGGATGTTTTATATAATGTGGCTCAATTTCAAAAAGATGCGCGTAACTTAATTGCAGAGATTCAGGCACGGGGTAAGAATGTCATTGTGGTAGGGGGTACAGGCCTCTATATTAAAGCGTTATTATATGACTATCGCTTTAATGAGGAGTCATTTAATCGCGTGGAAAGAGAGGAAGATACACCCCTGTTATATAGCGAACTGCTTATTAAAGATAAAGAGAGTGCCCTAAGTATTCACCCTAATAATAGAAAACGCATCATAAGAGCTTTGGCTTCTTTTGATTATCACCAAAATACGCGCAGTAATCTCAATGAAAACAATAAAGATGAGCAAATAATTGCCGGTACTGTTTTCTTCTTGCAAGGGGATCGGGAACTTATTTATAAGCGAATAAACGATCGCGTTGATGAAATGATTGCTTCAGGGTTGGTTGAGGAAGTTACCAGTCTTTATGAGAAAGATCAGCATTTATTTGATAAACAGGCTTTAAAATCAATAGGATATCAAGAATTTGCGGATTATTTCCTAGGAAATAATGACTTAGCGACTACAATAGCCTTAATAAAGAGAAATACGCGTCGCTTTGCGAAACGTCAAATTACGTGGTTTAAGCATCAACAAGAGAGTATTTGGATTGATATTTTTAATGAAGATGTCGATGAAATATTACTTAAGTGGGCGCAATCACAAAAATAATAACCGCCTTAATTCACAGAGTTTAGGCGGTTAGCTGTGTAAATGGGTAAAAATTTCACAAAGTTTGAACAAATATAGCTTCTGTTGATAATATCTTTACTTTCTTCACAAACATAGTTCTTGGAAATATTGACACTACCATGTCAGAACTCTAAAATGTAATAGAAAGAGGAGGAAGTGCAATGAAAAAAATTATTAGTATTTTATTAATTTCGTTGTTAGTTTTAACAGGTTGCGGTAAGAAAAGTGAAACACCTGAGAAAAATGATGTTAAAGTTGGTTTAGGAGTTACAATCACAGAATCATATGATGAAGAAAAAGCAAAATATGAGAGTAATACAACGTATGCAGCAGTAGTATTGAAGGGCGATGTTATTGAATATGTGAATATCGATACAGCTCAAAATAGTTTCAAAGTTGCAGATAAAGCAACTGACTTTGCGGGTAAAGGCACTAAAAAAGAGCAAGGAAAAGACTATGGAATGATCGCTTATGGTGGTAGTAAGTTAGAGTGGTTTGAGCAAATCGCTGAAGTTGAAAAGTTCATGGTTGGTAAAACAATTGCTGAAGTTGAAGCGGGCAAAGGCGATTCTGATTTAAAATCTAAAGTAAGTATTTATATGGATGGTTATATTGATACAGTTAAAGATGCGATTGCTAATGCAAGAACTGTTGAGAACGCGGATAAGATTGCTGTTGGAAGCATCAGTGCATTATCAGCAGATAAATTCCAAATTAATACTGATATTGCCTTAATCGTAACAGATGCTGATGGTAAAATTCTTTATGCTACATTAGATGCTGCACAAACAGGCGCTAAAGTTGAAGGCGATAAAGTTGCCGTTAATGCAATTACTAAAACTAAGAAGCAATTAGGTTCAGAATATGGAATGAAGAAAAATCCTGCCGCAATTGCTGAGTGGGATGAGCAAGCAACAAGCTTTGCTAAATATATGGGTGGTAAGACTGTAGCGGAAGTATTGGGAACTCCAACTTATGCTAAAGATGATAATCATCCAAAAGTACCTGATGTTGAAGATCTTAAATCTTCAGTAACTATTGATATTAGTGGTTTCTTAGGAGTAATTGACCATATCTCAGGTAACTTTGTTTCTATTAAGTAAGACTATAAACTAAAAAAAGGGCTTAGCCCTTTTTTCATTTCTTATTTGATGTCTTTAACGCTCGCATATTATTACTGCGCT
>CAYWUU010000090.1:0-5361 GCA_964461405.1 uncultured Erysipelothrix sp. | reverse complement strand
CAGTTGATTGTTGAAGGTAAGAAGTTGAAACCTGAAGTTGAAGTGGTTGAAGAGGAAGCAGTCGTTGAGGCAACTGAAGCGACAGAAACAAAAGAATAACATACAATGAAATAGACTCGAAAGGGTCTATTTTTTAAAGTGAATGGAGAAATTAAATGAGTGATAAAATATTAAGAGGGTTAGCTCGTAATGGGAATATTCGTATTATGATGATTAACTCAAAAGAGACCGTTCAAGCGCTACGGGAAATTCATGATACGCACCCGACTGTGAGTGCGGCTTTAGGTAGAACCGTTAATGCTTCGCTAATGATGGCGCATATGTTGAAGAATGCTAATGAAAAGTTGATTGTGGAAATTAGAGGCGATGGTCCACTAAAACATATTTTGGTTAATGCGGATCAAGCGGGATTTGTGCGTGCTACAGTAAGTAACCCGCATTTGTTTCAAGTTAAAGACAATGGCAAGTTAGATGTTAGTGGAATCATTGGTAATGGTACACTTAAAGTATCCAGAGAAATTGATGGTAAGTTAGTATATACTTCGTTAGTTGAACTTCAATCATCTGAGATTGCAGAGGATTTTGCTTTTTACTTTGCGCAGTCTGAGCAAATTCCTTCGGCTGTTTCTTTAGGTGTATTAGTGGGAACGGATTTGAATATTGAATCATCTGGTGGGTTAATTATTCAAGTAGTTCCTGGGGCAACTGAAGAAGATATTGTGGCGATTGAGCATGTTATAGAGGCGATGGCCCCTATTTCGACTTTAATGAAAGATAGCGATGTGGAAACTGTGTTCAAGGGGTTATTTCCAGAGGGTGAAATACTTGAAGTTAATGATATTTATGTTCATTGTGGTTGTAATCGTGACCAAATGTTAGGGGTCTTAACGACCTTGTCTTCTGAAGATATTCAGGTTTTGATTGATGAGGATCATGGGGCGACTCTTGAGTGTACATACTGTCATAGTCCCTATTCTTTCTCACAAGCGGACCTAGAGGGCATCTTGTTGAAGCGTGATAATTAAGTATTTCCCAGGAAATATTAAAGTAAAGGTGCAATTGGGCGCATAATTTGATAGAATAGTAACGGAATATGTGAGTAGAAAGAGTGATAGATATGAATCATAATTTAACGGAACAAGAAATTATTAGACGAGAGAAAATGGAGGAGCTGAGAGAAAAGGGCATTGATCCTTTTGGGGTTCCTTTTAAACCTGAACATCATTCAGGGGAGTTATTTAAACTATATGACGATAAATCTAAGGAAGATTTAGCTGAGTTGAACATTCCTGCTAAAATAGCGGGGCGTGTAATGACTAAACGTGTCATGGGTAAAGCTGGTTTTATGCATGTTCAGGATGTAGAGGGGCAAATTCAAGTATATATTCGTAAGAATGATATTGGCGAAGAAACTTTTGATTACTTTCAACATTTAGACTTGGGAGATATTGTTGGGGTTGAAGGGCATGTTTTTAGAACGAATCATGGGGAGTTGACTGTGGCGGCTACTAAGTTGGTTCATTTAGCGAAGGCTCTTAGACCACTTCCTGATAAGCACCATGGTCTTCAAGATACGGAGGAACGTTATAGACGTCGTTATGTTGATTTGATTATGAATCAAAAATCCAAGGATACAGCTATTAAGCGTTCTTTGATTATGAGAAAATTACGTGAGTTTTTAGATAATGAAGGTATGATCGAAGTTGAAACTCCGGTGTTGTCGCCTATTTTAGGCGGGGCTGCTGCGCGTCCATTTGTGACGCATCATAATACATTGGATATGGATTTCTACCTGCGTATCGCTACAGAACTTCCTCTTAAGAGATTGATAGTGGGTGGACTAGAAGGGGTTTATGAGATTGGTCGTTTATTTAGAAACGAAGGCATGAGCCCAAAACATAATCCTGAGTTTACTACAGTTGAGGCGTATGTAGCTTATGCGGATATGTATGATATGATGGATCTAGCTGAGAGACTCTTTGAGTTCTTGGCTGTAGAAACAAATGGGTCTACTGACCTAAACTACCAAGGGGTTGATATCTCACTTAAGGGACCTTATAAGCGCGTTCATATGGTAGATGCTATTAAGGAAGTAACGGGAATTGACTTTAGACCTATGAGTGATATTGATGAAATGCTAAAGATTGCTAAGGAACATAATGTTCATGTTGCTAAGCACCAAGAAAGTTTTGGTCATATAGTTAACTTGTTCTTTGAAGAATTTGTTGAGGAAACTATAATTCAACCAACGATCATTTATGGTCACCCGATTGAGATTTCTCCATTAGCTAAGAAGAATCCAGAGGATCCTCGTTTCACAGATAGATTTGAAATCTTTATTAATAAGACGGAATACGGAAATTCATTCACGGAGTTAAATGATCCAATCGATCAAAGAGAACGTTTTGAAGCGCAGCTTAAAGAAGGTGAGCTTGGAAATGATGAAGCTAATGAAATGGATGAAGACTTTGTTGAAGCCTTAGAATACGGTATGCCTCCAACAGGTGGTATCGGTATTGGATTAGATAGATTGATCATGTTATTAACAGATAGTCGTACAATCCGTGATGTTCTATTGTTCCCACATATGAGACATCGTTAAAAGTAATTGAATCTAAAGTATAACGATCCTACATTGGAAATATCCAATTTGGGTTCGTTTTTTTTTATTTGTGTATCTAGTGTTGAATGTGATAAGGAAAATGAGCAATGAAAATATGACGTTATTTCTTGATGAGTTAAGAGTCTTAGTACGATAGTTTTTGTCGTAGTATTTAAACATATCGCAAGGGTTATCACGAACACAAATAAACACTAAGTGTTGTTAAATGTTTGAATATGTTTGCAATGTAATATATATTGTGGTACTATCTCGGTAGAAAGAGGTGGGAATATGAAAAATAAATTACTCCTATTAGACCGATACGATTATGTATTGAGTTCTATACTAGAGGCATTTCCAAATATTGAAGAGAGTTATGAAGTTGTTAGATATAATGTGGAGAATCAAGTTGATGAACTAGTTTCAGTTGCGAAGTTTATTCAAAAAGCTCCTACAGAAAATCGTGCAATCATCATAGATGATTTTGGTATAGCACCATTTATGATTACATCAAAGCATGAAAATGTAATTTGTGCACAGCTGTCAGAGGAGCATTCTGCGCTAATGACTCGTGACCACAATAACTCTAATATTATTAGTATTGGAGCTGAGTTGTCTGGTGTTGGTGTTATTAACTCAATCGTAGATAGGTTTATTAATCATGAGTATGCAGGTGGTAGACACCAAATTAGAATTGATATGTTAGATAGTATGGGAGGATCGAAATGAGAATAGCAATTGGTTGCGATCATATCGTTACAGGCATGAAAAACGATGTTAGAGACTACTTAATAGGCCTAGGGCATGATGTTATTGATGTTGGTACCTATGACAACACGCGTACACACTATCCAATTTATGGACAGAAGATTGGTGAGTTGGTAGCATCTGGAATGGTTGACATTGGTGTAGCTATATGTGGTACGGGTGTAGGGATCTCGAACTCTGCGCAAAAAGTTAAAGGTACACGTGTAGCTTTAGTAAGTGATATCTTAACTGCTAGAAAAGCGAAAGAAGACTTTAATGCGAATATAATTTCATTTGGTGGTCGTGTTGTGGGAATGGGTACGGCGACTGAAATAATCGATAGCTTTTTAGACGCAGCATATAAGGGGTTCAATGAAGAGATGATTAAGCATATTGATACTTTAGGTAATGATTCAAGAGTTTCATTCTCAGATTTCCTAAAAAGATGGGATGAAGGCGAATATACTGATTAAGTAAAGTTTGGGATCGGATGTAAACTGTGTACATGGTGAGAGATGGGCGCAGTTAACTACTAAAAATTATTTTTATTAAAGTTATACACAATGTCAAACATTTTTACAAAGAAATCGTAGGATAATGTGATTAATACCGTAATTAACCTTGACAAACAAATGAAAGCGGTATATATTGTGGTTAGCAAACAAATATAAACGAAATTGAACGGAAAAGGGGGTTCATATGAACAAAAACGATGTTGCTATGATTGGTTTTGAAATAGTTGCTTATTCTGGCGAAGCTAGATCTAAGTACTTACAAGCTTTAAGACTTGTAAAGGAAAAAGGGGATCAAGCTGAAGTCAATGATTTGATTGCATCAGCTGAAGAGTCAATGAAGTTAGCTCACAATGCACAAACTGCTATGTTAGCTAAGGAAGCAAGTGGAGATGATGTAGAATTAGGATTTATATTCGTACATGGTCAAGATCACTTGATGACAACTATTTTGTTGAAAGATATTTTAGAAAATTTAATGGACATATATAAATAATATAAATGGAGGATATATATATGAGTAAGTTTCTAGATAAATTGGTAGAAAAAATTAAGAAGTACCAACCATTCTTTGATAGATTTGCAGCAAACAAATATATTAGTGGTATGAGAAATGGTCTTATTTTACCAATGTACGTATTACTGTTTTCAAGTATTTTCATGGTTGTACTTTATGTACCAAACATATTTAATTTCTACTGGAGTGAAGCAATTGAAACGACTTTATTAAGACCTTATGACCTTACAATGGGTGTTTACGGTTTAATTGTTGCAGCAACAGTGTCGAAAGCGTTCACTGATATTATTAATCAAGAACAAGAAGTAGGTAAGGGCGTAAGTTCAGTTGCTACAATGGTAGCGTCTCTATCTATTTACTTAATTTTATTAGGGGACCCTATTGATGGTGGTATTTCAATGGATTTCCTAGGAGCATCAGGAATGATTGTTGCAATCATCATTGGTCTAATCGTACCTAATATCTTTAAATTTGCTATTGATAAAAACTTAACAGTTAGATTACCTAAAGAGGTACCACCAAACTTAGCGGAATCTTTCCAAAGTGTTATCGCATATGGCTTAGCTATTACAATCTTCTTTGTGTTTGATGTTGTCTTTAAGCACTATAGTGGCGGAGTAAACGTTGCTGAAGCAATGATGAATATCTTGAACCCGATCTTTATAGCGGCAGAAACGTATGTGGGAATGTCAATTGTATATTCTGCAACAGCGTTCTTCCAATTCTTAGGTATGAACGGACCGGATATCGTATTCCCTGCTGTTAAACCGGCAATGTTCCAAAACCTTGCTCATAACCAAGAGTTATATAGACAAGGATTACATGCATACCATGCTATGACAAATGCTTCATATGATATGGCTATTGCATTTGGTGGAACAGGGGCAACCTTAATGGTTACAACGATGTTTGCATTCTTATCTAAATCTAAAGGTAACGAAGCTGTAGGACGTGCGGCTATTGTTCCAGTAATATTTAACGTT
>CAYWUU010000089.1:3340-5412 GCA_964461405.1 uncultured Erysipelothrix sp. | reverse complement strand
ATTTAAGGGGATGAGTAATGCGATTGAAGCGACCTCTAAAGAGGAGCAAATGCATGGATTATTTGGTATTGATTTAATAAATATCTTGCGTAATGAGCATCCAGAATGGTTTGACGATGAGATGCAACGCAGTGTCTATGAAGCCTGTCAGTTGGCTATGGATTCGGAATCCCTGGTAATTGATTGGATTTACGAAGCTGGGGATTTGGATTTCTTACCCAAAGCAACCGTTAAAGAATTTGTGAAAAACAGATTGAATAACTCCTTAGAGAGTGTAGGCTATAAACGTTTATTTGAGGTTGATGAAGCCGCTGTTATTGAGACCGATTGGTTTGATGATGAAGTTGTGGCCACAAAGCATGTTGATTTCTTTGTGAAACGTTCTATCAACTATAGCAAACGTACGCGCAGTATTACAGCAGATGATTTATTTTAATATAAGGGAGAAAAAAGATTATGAAATGGCTAAATGAAAATAGTAGATTATTCCTATCACGTGGGTATTTGACTGAAGGTGTTACACCAGAAGCGCGTGTTCGTTTTATTGCTGATAAAGCTCAAGAAATACTGGGGATTGATGGGTTTGCGGATAAATTTTATGGATATATGAGTCAAGGGTATTATTCCTTATCTTCACCCATATGGGCGAACTTTGGTATTTCAAAGGGATTACCAATTAGTTGCTTCGGTTCTTATTTAGAAGATAATATGGGGGGTATTTTATATACCCAAGCGGAAGTAGGGATGATGAGTAAGTTTGGGGGAGGAACATCTGGTTATTTTGGTGATCTACGTCACCGTGGCGCTCCTATAACTGATAACGGAGAATCCTCTGGTGCCGTACACTTTATGAAATTATTTGAAACTATAATTGATGTCGTATCACAAGGATCAACAAGACGCGGGCGCTTTGCCCCGTATTTACCAATTGATCATCCAGATATTGAAGAGTTTCTAAAGATAGGTACCGAAGGTGACCCCATTCAAGAGCTAACCCATGGAGTTACAGTTAGCAACGATTGGATGGAGTCCATGATTGCCGGTGATAGTGAGAAACGTGCACTTTGGGCTAAGTTAATTCAACGACGCGTTGAAATTGGCTATCCTTATATCTTCTTTACAGATACGGTCAATAACGAAACAGTCGATGTATATAAAGATAAAGGGTTAAAGATTCATCATTCAAACTTATGTTCTGAGATAGCATTGCCAAATAATGAAGAATGGTCGTTTGTTTGTAACTTATCCAGTATGAATATTTTATATTACGATGAGTGGAAGGACACGGATGCTGTAGAAACCATGATCTTTTTCTTGGATGCCGTTATGACTGATTTCATTGATAAACTAGAAGCATTACGAGATTCAAAGAATCGCGAAGATAATATGGCTTTTAACTTCATGGAAAAAGCTTATAATTTTGCGCGTGACAACCGAGCTTTAGGCTTAGGGGCACTTGGGTGGCACTCTTACTTGCAATCTAAGATGATTCCATTTGAAAGCATGGATGCAACGCGTCTAAACGCTCAAGTATTTAAGTTAATTCAAAATCAAGCATTGGAAGCATCTAAGAAATTGGCAGCACTCTATGGAGAACCTGAAATCTTAAAGGGATACGGTCGTCGTAATACGACCTTAACTGCTATCGCTCCAACCACATCATCTGCGTTTATCTTAGGACAAGTATCGCAAAGTATTGAACCTGTATGGTCCAATAATTATGTTAAAGACGTTTCTAAGACTAAAGTTACGATTCGTAATGAATATCTAGAAGCGTTACTAGAGGAAAAGGGTATGAATACTCGTGAAGTTTGGATAGATATTCGTAACCACGATGGTTCGGTGCAACACTTAGATTTCTTAAGTGACCATGAAAAGGATGTATTTAAGACATTTAGTGAGATTGACCAATATGTAGTATTGGATCAAGCTGCGATTCGTCAACAGTTTGTGGATCAAAGCCAGTCCCTAAATATTATGGTTAATCCTACCATGTCTGCTAAGGCAATTAATGAGTTATACTTGTTTGCGTGGCGCAACGGTGTTAAATCACTTTACTACCAACATAGTAC
>CAYWUU010000089.1:0-3330 GCA_964461405.1 uncultured Erysipelothrix sp. | reverse complement strand
GGCACAACAGTTCAGTAAAGATAAACTTTGCATCATGTGTGAAGCTTAAAAATACTTAAAGGGCTTAATAGGCCCTTTTTTGTTATGACCGGAACATGAATATTAAGAAATATCGTAAGAAATACAAAAGGTCGTAAGACGTGTTTGATTATGGGATGTATACTCTATTTAAGTTAGTTTTGGTGGTTGTGGTGTATATTGGATTACTAATTTTCTAGTAAAAAGCAGCAGTCTTTAAAGGGACTTCTGCTTTTTGATTTCATTAAAATATGTGTCTTTTACTTCTATAGTATCGTGGGTATCAATCAAACTTGGATTTAAGATGAGTGCTTCCTTTTTGTGTTTTGGAAGTCTTTTTATTTGGTGCTCAAGTTTTGAAGCATCCGAGCGATCTTTCGCAATAAAGAGAACCTCTAAAGACACCACATCACGGCTTTTGGTATAGCTGGCAGCTTCTTTTAGCTTGTGGATGTGTTGATACATACGGCGGGTGATATCTGTAGTGATGCCAGTGTAAAGGCTGTTATCATCGCAGCGAAGTATATAAATATAATACATTACTCTGCTAAAGCTCTTTCTCTAATGAAACTGCGCTTATTAAAGTAATTGGAGGTATAGAGTTTTGATGAGACAGATAGCTTTTGCTTAACATTTTCATTAAGCGCTCTAATTTCTTCACTGGTATAAGTTATATCACTATTAAAGGGCTTAAACGAAGATGATTTGGAATTAAAGTAGCCAACCTCATCATACCAACTGCCGTTATAGAATACCACAATTGGATTTTCTTCGCCGTAGAGATCCACACCCATAAAGAGTCTGGGATCGTGTTTAATATCAAATAAATTTGCGATAGTAGGCAACATATCTATGGTACTAGCGCGTTTACTTATAACCTCTGGTACTTGATTGGGGGTATAGAATAACATGGGTGTGCGTTCTAACTCATAGTCCCCTGAACGATTTACATCAGAGTACTTTACTAAATATTCATTGGGCATACGAAGGGGACGGTGATCCGCAAACATTGCGATTACCGTATTATCTATATCCTCCAAGTTTTCAAGAAGATACGCCATGGCTTTATCTAACTCAATGGCTTTTGATAAGTAAGTTTGAATCTCATAGGGCGCATTTGGATAAACCTTAAGCACCTGATCCACGTATTTTCTACCAAGATTGGATTTAACATCATAGGGTAGGTGGGTACTGGATGTGATAACATAGGCCATAAACTTATCATCAGATGCATTTAAGTCTTTGACGACCCCTTTCATCATCGTTAAATCACTTTGCCAACCGCTAATATTCTTAGGAATAAGGTGTTTATGATCTAAGTATTTATCCGACCCAAGAACGGGGTGTATTTTTGTACGGGGATAGAACTCATCCGTCCAATTGTGATAGGAACTGGTTTTATAACCGGCATCCTTAAATAAATTAAAGACTGTTTGAGAGGAAGCCTTTTCATAATGAGCACTCATCGTACAAGTACCAATAACTGGATAAATGGATGTCATAGATATTAGTTCAGATTCAGCCGTCGCACAATTAAATTGCGGTGAGTAGAAATTCTCAAGATAGGTACCGCTTGTTTTCAATTTATAGAGCGTAGGCGTAAGGGTTTCATGAATGGCAATCATATCAAAGGCTTCGGTTAGGATATAAACAAAGTTCTTATCTTTATACTTACCCGTTGCATCATTTGTTGGATTGATGGTCTTATTTAGGAAATAAGAATCCAGTTGACTTAAGGTAGTATTTTCTTCAGCATCCCTTGTATCAATCCAAAGCTGATCATCAAACTTTCTATTAATATAGTAGTTGGGTTCCACAATCACGGGGGGTTTTTCAGGATCGATTATTAAATCATCGATAGCGCCCTTATCTCTAAAGACCAAATACTGAAGATCGCTCACTAAGAGCGCCCCCATACCCAACTGATTGGCTGCTGCCTCAGTAATATATGGATTCTTAAAGAGATTAATGGATTTTACCATAATATTTTCAGGTTCAAATGAGACTAATGAGGCTATAAATAATATACCACTCAATAAAACTATCCCCACGGATGCAAGTTTAAATTGCCATGTTTTATTAGCTCGCTGCGTTTTAATGGTTTTACGATATAGAGAAATTGCTACAGCGGGTATAATAATAAATAAAATCATAATGGGTTTTAGCGACTTAATAAAGTCTCCGGCATAACTCCCGACATCAGGAGTTCCCTTCATAAGGATTCTAACTGAAAACATGATGCCGTAATAGTTTAAGATTCCTATTTGGACCAAGCCATAAAGTGAAAATGCAATAAACATAAAGATTGTTAGATACTTTACAAAACGATTGCGATACATCGCATTAAGAAAATAGAGTATGAATGCTATAATCAATGAAAATAAGAAGGAGCGCAACGTAAAAATTGGTTGGTTGAAGCTATCTGATAAATATCTAAATAGTAGTTCGATAGAAAATAAAGGTATAAAGTAGATAAGTAAGTTATTAAATTTTTTCATATATTCCCCTAGATAAGAAAGGCTTAAAGTGTATTTAAGCCTAATTAGTACTCACTGTAATTGTCTTTTTGTAGTAGTCATAAATACTAAATTTAGTAAATGGCTTACCATTGCTGTCCTTAGCGGAAGTTATTGTGCCATTGGGACCTTCGATATTAATATAATTTCCAAACTGTTTTCTTAATTCACTGGTAGTATAGTTAGTGACGTTGATTTCCACATCGTTAAAGGTAACATTCCAGTTTTTAGGAAGTTGTTTAACGGCTATGGTTTGATTTCTTAAATCAGGATTTAAAGAAGTAATCTTACCATAATTAGCCAAAGCGGTGTAATCGCGCTTAAGGTTTAGTTTTATATCATATTGGTTCGCAAAGTTTACCAATTGCTCAATCCCACGCTCCGTACCATTACCATTGAAACTTGGAACCGTAACCGTTTCCGATACATTTGACGTATTTACATTTTGACAAATCGCATTGGAGCGCACTTGTTGGTTGAGTTCAAATGTATAATACCCGCAAACTTTTAAGTTATTGTTGGGTGAAGCATTGAGATCAATAGTTATATTCTCGGAAGTAGAGGTTGCGCTGTTAATGATTTGATCATTTGAATACAAGTCAACCTTATAGACTACAGAACCGTAGATCCAAGAAGTATCAAAGAGTCGATATCCGTTATAATTTTTGCCAGATCTATCGGTCAAAATCATGCGATTGTCCGCTACTTCAAGCTTCGTTGCATCTGGATAGGGCGTAAAGCCTACATTAATACTAAATCGCCCCATATTTTGCAGTACATGATGTTCAAGACCACC
>CAYWUU010000088.1:0-5457 GCA_964461405.1 uncultured Erysipelothrix sp. | reverse complement strand
ACAGTTTTGAACTCTGTGGACATTTATTTCATAAATACTTTGTCAACAGTCTGAAAACCCACAGTAAGTGGGTTATCTCTTAATTGCTTTTATAAGTATGTCTTGTAAATCCTTAATTTGATTTTGGGCTATATCGCGTATGCCACAGGCTAAACGATGTCCCCCGCCCCCAAAATGCTCACAGATAGAATTAATGGTAATATCTTTAGAACGCAATGAGGCAGAGTACATACCCGCATCATCTTCAACTAAGATAATATAGATTTCAAACTCATTAATATTTGCCATTAAACTATTATAATGTTTGGCTTCATGAATGCTAATCCCTAATTGCTCCCGATTTTCTTTGGTAATAATCAAGGTAGCTAAGCCCTCTTTAAACTCAATATCTTCAATTAAACTGCCGGAAATCTTAAGCTTATTATAAGATCCAGAGAAGAAGTGTCTCGATAATGCCGTAATATCTGCCCCGCACCCCATCAATTTGGAAGCAATACTTAAGGTCGCTTCGCTTGTATTCTCGGTGGTGAACTTATTTGTATCGGTTAGGATTCCTGCTAATAGATAGGAAGCCGTAGTCTTCGATACTTTACCAGTAGGTAAAAGAAGATTGGCTAATAACTCACAGGTACTGGAGCGATACGGTTCAGAGATATAGTCATCACCATAGGGGGCATCCGTAGGATGATGATCTATATTAAACAAGAAATTAGTGTTTTCATAAGGCCCATCAATACGGGCCATGGTGGCACTATCTAAGACAATGGTAAGGGCCGCATCAAGTGGATAACCATCCAGTTCAATATTCTCTGGGAAAAAGACTGCTTTATCAGGTCTCTCACCCAAGACATATACTTTTTTATCTGGATAATTTTCCATAATGAAATTAGCCAAGCCCCACTGGGAACCAAAGGCATCCCCATCTGGGTTAATATGACGTAGAATCACAAAGACATTATGGCTCTCTATTAGTGTTATGAGCTTATTCATTGTGAAGTGCGAACGCATCCTTAGCGATTACTAGTTCTTCATTGGTGGGTACTACCCAAACCTCAACTTTTGAATCGGAGGTACTTAATTTAACTTCTTTTCCTCGTGTTTTGGCATTAACATCTTTATCATATTGAATTCCAAGTCCCTCTGTTAGGCGATCGATAATGGCGGCACGAATTCCACCATCATTCTCTCCAAGACCCGCTGTGAAGGCCAATGCGTCAACACGACCCAATTGCATAGCATAACCGCCCACTACCTGTAAAACACGCTCTGCGTAGATATTACGTGTTAAAATGGCACGTTCATTTTGTTCTTCAATCGCATTTTCAATTTCGCGCGCATCGCTTGATAAACCACTAATACCCAACATACCTGATTTCTTATTGAAGATTTCAAGTATTTCTTCAGCAGTCTTATTTAACTTACGCATTAAATACGTAACAACAGCCGGGTCAACATCCCCAGTACGTGTCCCCATCATAATACCTGATAGTGGTGTAAATCCCATCGATGTATTAATACATTTTCCGTCTTTAACAGCCGAGATTGAAGCCCCATTACCTAAGTGTAATGTAATAACATTAAGTCCTTCTTTATCGCGTCCCATGAGCTCAGCCGTACGGTGTGAAACATATTGGTGCGATGTTCCATGCATTCCATAACGACGAACCTTAAGGTCTGTATAATACTCATATGGAAGTGGATAAATAAATACTTCAGGTTCCATTGTTTGGTGAAATGCCGTGTCAAATGAAAAGGTATGGGTAGCATGGGGTAAAGCTGCCAAGAATGAACGGTATCCTACTAAATTTGCGGGATTGTGTAAAGGCGCTAAGTCTGCCAACTCAGCCACAATATCGACATTTTCCAAAGTAGCCACTACAGATTTAGAGAAACTCTCACCACCGTGGACCACACGATGTCCTACCGCAACCACATCATTTAAATCTTCTACAATATTTTTCTCAACTAAAGCTTTCAATACTAAGTCGGCTGCGACATTGTGATTGGGTATATCTAAGATATCCTTATCTTTCTTGTCATCATATTTAATGGAAAAAATACCATTATCTAAACCAATTCTCTCAATCACTCCCGATGCTAATACCGCTTCTTCTGGCATCTCAAATAATTGGAATTTTAACGAACTACTCCCTGCATTAACTGCTAATACTTTACTCATTGCTTCCTCCTATGTCCAAACGATCGATAACGTCGTTTACTTCTTTAATGTTTAAAGCTGATAATTCACTAATTAGTGTATCATATTTTTTAACAAAACCAAGCTTCATTTCTGTGTTTTCTAAAAATGAAACGGTTCGTTTTAGCGTATCAAATACCCCGGCCCGACTAATACCCAGTTCATCCGCAATTTCTTGATACGATAAATCTTCATGATAATACGAGATAAAGACCTCTTGTTGGCGTTGCGTCAGTAAGCTTGAATAATGATCAAATAACTTATTTAAGTAGACTACCTTATCAAAGCTCATGATCTAATACCAAACTCGATAGATAACTCTTAATATCAAAAGCTCTTAAGTCATCTACGCCCTCACCCAATCCAATGAAACTTACTTTAATATTTAACTCTTCTTTAATGCTTAATAAGACGCCTCCTTTTGGAGAACCATCTAATTTCGTTACAATTAACGAAGAAACTGGTGTAACATCAGTAAAATTTTTAGCCTGTGATATACCATTTTGTCCAGTATTACCATCAATTACTAAATAGGTATGATCAATGGCCCCTGCTTCGCGTATCAAAATACGTTTCATTTTATCTAACTCATTCATCAAGTTGACTTTGTTTTGAAGTCGTCCGGCACTATCACAAATTACCAAGTCAAAATCATGGGCTTTAGCATAGCGAATCGCATCCACATAAACCGAAGCAGGATCTTGACCCTCAACGCCCCCCACAAAATCAACGCCTATGGTTTCACTCCAAGCTTTCAACTGATCACTACCAGCCGCTCTAAAGGTGTCACCCCCTACTAAGAGCACTTTATATCCCATTTCTTTATAACGATGGGCTAACTTTGCGCAGGTGGTGGTTTTTCCACTGCCATTGACCCCCACGACCAAGAGTGTATTGAGACCCTCATGCAATGCATAAGGTTCAATATTATCACCATATTGACGCATTAACAGGTCCACAAACATATCCAGTGCATTTTCTTCATCCTTTATTTTCTTTACATCTTTTCGAAAACTTCGGATCATCTTTTGGGCTGTTTTCAATGAAACATCCGATTGAATCAATAAACCTAAGAGTTGATCATACCACGCATCATCAAAGACAGGCTTACCGCTAAACATAGCCTTAAGCTTATTTCCAAATCCCTGTCGGGTATTTTCTAACCCTGTTGTATACAAAGTCTCATCTTTCTTAGATGCAAAGACTTTCTTTAATCCTCTAAGCATTTGTTACCACCTCATCATCGCGCATTTCAATCGCTTCATCCAATTTAACTTTCAAGAGTGAAGACACACCATGATTGGGCATCGTTACGCCATAGAGCGTATCAGCCCGTTGCATCGTACCCGGTCTATGAGTTATCAAAATAAATTGGGTATCCTTAGATAATTCCTTAATATAATTAGCTAATCGTTCTACGTTGACCTGATCAAGGGCCGCTTCTACTTCATCAAACACACATAAGGGTACATGACGTGCATTTATAATAGAGAACAGAACTGAAATCGCAATCAATGACTTCTCCCCTCCTGAGAATAAGCGAATATTTTGAACAGACTTTCCAGGAGGTTGAACATCAATATCTACCCCTGTATTTAAGATATCATTAGGATCTTCTAAGATTAACTTAGCACGACCGCCATTGAATAATTTTGCGAACACACTCTTAAGTTCTTCATTAATCTTATTAAACATTTCAATAAACTGAACTTCCATAATACTATCCAATTCATCGATAACGCTTAATAACTTCGTTCTTGAACTGATTAAGTCATCTAATTGAGAACTCAAGAAGGTATAGCGCTCATTAACTTCTTCATACTCCTTAGGGGCATCTAAATTAACATTTCCTAACTTAGTGATATCTGAACGCAATTTAAGAACCTCATCACGCATACCTTTTTTTGACGGATCATAAACATGTTCCAGTGCATATTCATAAGTCATTTGGTATTCATTAGACAAACGTTCTAAAATACTTTCTCGACGTGTAGCATCCTTCATACTCTTCATTTTTAAGCCGTTTAACTCAGTACTAATATCACTAAGCTCACGACGGTGTTCGCGAATCTGTCCTTCCATACGTTGCATAGCATTACTCAATGATAAACGGCGTTCACGCGCTAGTCCCATATTAGTTGCTAGCTCATCGCGCTTCATTAAGGCTTGATTCAATTGTAATATAACAGTATCTTGAATATCTACAGTATCATCTTTGGCAATATCAAGCGCATCAAACTCAGATTGCAAACGCTCATACTTAGCACGTTTCACATCTAATAAAGGCTCAAGTTGCGCCAACGCAATACGCTTTTCCATAAGATGATCGTTGTTTTTTCGAATTAAACCTTTGAGTTGATGTAATTCTAACTCTAACGCTTCAACGGTAATTTTTATTTTTTCTAATTGCGTATTGATGGAGTCAATTTCAGTGGTGATACTTCGATTACTCGTATTACTATCACGATCTCTACCACCACTCATAAGACCACCTTGGTGAATTACATCCCCATCTAAGGTTACCACTCTAAAGCGATACCCCAAACGTTTAGCTAAGATATTAGCATTTTCAAGGGTATCCACCACAATAACATTACCCAATAGATTCTTACATAAAACATCATATTGTGCTTCATGCTCAACAAACTCACTAGCCACCCCTAAGAATCCTTGGGCATGTTCGCACACTGTTAGAGCATCGTGATGAATAAATCGTTCTTTTACCACACTTAAGGGTATAAACGTTGCGCGCCCTGATCGATTACGTTTTAAGAAATCAATGGCTTGAATGGCGCCTTGATCATCCGTGGTTACAATATGACGCATGGCTCCTGCTAACGTTGTATTTATAGCTTCTTCATACGCTTCATATGGAATCAAAATATTAGCCACGACATCATGGATACCATATAAACTGCTGCGATTATCCAAAATAGTCTGCACCCCGCCGCTTGTTTCAAAGGGACGTTTTAAGCGGTGGTTTAAGACTTCAATACGATTTTCTAAACGCACCCGTTGCGACTCACTAAAGTCTTTATTCTGATTTAAACTCGAAAGTTTAGTATTGCTAGTTTCTAAATCCATATTCAATAAATCTACTTCAGCCTTAAGTTCACGATGCCGCTCAAGACGTTCTTCATATTCAACCTTAGCATCGGCTAAATTTAATCGAATCTCTGCGGCCTTCTCTTCTTTATTACCTACTTCAAGTGCATACTTACGCTTCTCATCAATCTCAATCTTACGCGTTTCAAGCACGC
>CAYWUU010000087.1:0-5469 GCA_964461405.1 uncultured Erysipelothrix sp. | reverse complement strand
ATCCTTGATGCCTTTGAAGCAGGTGTTGACGACTATGTCGCCAAACCGTTTTCACCCCGGGAACTAACCGCTCGCATTAGCGCCCACTTAAAACGTTATGTTAGTAAGGACGATCGCCGTAAGATGGTCTATAATAATACCCGCTTTGATCTTGATATGCATAGGGTATATATAAATGAAGAAGAAGTAGATTTAACTAAAAAAGAGTTTGATTTAATGTTATATCTAGTGCGACATATTAATGTAGTCTTATCTAGAGATCAAATTCTAAATGAAATATGGAACTTTGATTACGATGGCGATACGCGCATCGTAGATGTTCATGTTCATAAGGTGCGTGCCAAGATGGAGGCATCTGATATTACAATACAATCACTAAGGGGAGTTGGATATGTTGCAAAAACAAAATAGAATATTATTACTAATCTTTACAGGGACTACTTTAGCACTTCTGGGGTTTAATAATCACTTCGTTATTGAATTATTCATTTTAGTAGCGGGCTTTGGCGCGATGGCGTATTGCATGTATTCGAGTTCCAAAGAAACGTATCAATCAATGAAAAGTGAAATGATGGAACTTGAAAAGGAATCAACGGCTAAGATTGATGAAGCAACAGACAAGCTTGCTAATTTAATTGCCTATATTCCATCAGGGTTAGTTTATATTAACCAACGCGGCGAGTATGATGTAATGAACCAAAAGTTCAAAGATATCCTAGGAAAAGATGTATCTAATGTATATAGTACCGAAATTGATGCTGAGTTGCGACAAATTTTACTGGATGCTTTCTTAAATGAAAAACAGTTTATTCGGCAAATTAATATAAACCAAACGGATTACCAAGTATTAGCGGTGCCTATGATTCGTGAGAATCGCTATATTGGGTGTATGCTTATTTTCCAAGATGTAACGCGCATTTTGGAAGGGGAGTCGATGCAAAAACGCTTCATTGCAGATGCATCGCATGAACTAAAGACTCCGATTACGGCTATTAAGGGAATGATTGAGATCATTAATCGTGATGATTTCGCCGATGAGAAGACCAGAGATGAGTTTTTGGCACAAATTCAAATTGATACATCAAGATTGGAACAGATTGTTGAAGACCTCTTATTACAGTCGCGCTTGTCTGCTAAAGAAGTACACTTGGAAAAAAACCGCTTTAACCTTAAGCAATTCTTTGATGGTCTTGTATATGAAAAACGACTTGAACTTCATAAGAATGAGATTAAAGTTATTATCAACTGTCCATCGGATGTAATGATTGAAGCGGATCACTTTAGATTAAGTCAAGTTTTCTCTAACCTCTTTAATAATGCGATTAACTACGCCAAGGAAAGAGAAATTCGCATTGATTGTGATGTTGATTCAAAACGTTGCAAAATACGCTTCTGTGATACGGGAAGGGGTATTGATCCTGCGGTATTACCCCATATCTTTGATCGTTTCTATCGAGGAGATGATGGACGCGATCGCAATGCGGGTGGTAGTGGTTTAGGTCTCGCTATTTCTAAATCAATAATTGAAGCCCATGAGGGAACCATTGAGGTAGAAAGTGAAGTCAATAAAGGAACATGCTTCACTGTGAAACTGAAGCAAGATAATTAATACCAAAGGTGTTTTAGAACTAAAAACTCTAAAACACTTTTTTAAATTCTTAACACGTTCTTAACACAGAGTTTATTGGTTCTTAACGTAGGCCCTCTATGATGAGTATGCAGACAAAGATACTGCTTGGAGGTTTTATGAAGAGAATAGTAATGATTTTAGTGGTACTACTATTAGTTGGATGTGGATCCAATGAGGATAAAGGAATTAAAGTATACAGTCGTGATGAATCGTCAGGAACAAGAGGCGCTTTCCACGATATTATTGGGATTGAAACTTTAACCAATGAAACAGCGATTGCTTCAAGTAATGGTGATATGGCCACTCAGGTTGGTCAAAACTTACAAGGCATCGGCTATGTCTCCTTAAGTACAGATTTTGATAAGAACAATATTAAACCGCTAACTTATGAAGGCGTTGAAGCGAGTGTGAGTAGTGTCAATGACGGTACTTATGCGTTAGCGCGACCGTTTGCTTATGTTACACGGGCTAAAGGTGATTTTGAAAGTGAAGACAAAGAAGCCATGGTAGCAGCGTTTCTAGATTACTTGAATAATTCTAAAGAAGGCAGACAAGTAGTTTTAGCAGCCGGTGGTATTGTGGATGTGGATAGTGCTATAGCATGGAGTGAATTGAAAGCTAAACACCCCATAGTGGCACAAGACAATAGTTCTATGACGCTAATTACGGCAGGATCAACTTCAGTAGATAAAACGCTTAAAGCTGCCTTGGAAAGTTTTAAACCTTTGGCTGGAAATGTAAACTTTGAAATGAATCATAAAGGTTCGGGTGATGGTCACAAACGTACGCTGGGTTCAGAAAAAGACAGTGCGAATGCTGCAGATATAGGGTTTGCTTCACGTGACTTTAAGAGTGATGGAACGGAAGACTTAAGTAAAGCCATGGTATCTGGGGTCTATGCTAAGGATGCGGTTGTAGTGGTAGTGCATAAGAATAATAAGACATTGAGCATTAGTAAAGATCTTTTAAAAAAGATCTATGAGGGCACTATTACATCATGGCGTGAAGTTAAATAACTTTTCTAGAGTTTAGAGAAGGAGTTGATATAAATGAGAACCCATTGGTCACCATATTATCAAAAAAATAAGCGAGTCATTGACTTCGCTTTTAGAACGTTATTTAGACTTGCGGGACTCATCGCATCTTCCATGGTAGTTATTATCTTTGTGTTTATATTCAATAAAGGAATATCCGTTTTCTCTGAAGTTAGATTTCTGGATTTTATTGGAGGTATGGTATGGCGACCGGATTTAAAATCCTATGGCGTTTTATTTATTCTAATTAATACGTTATATACAGGTTTCTTGGCAGCGATTATTGCGTTTCCAATTGCGGTACTTACGGCTCTATTTATTGTAAAGATGGCGCCTTTGTTAGTATCTACCTTGATGAAGACTATTATTGAATTATTGGCGGCCATTCCATCGATCATATACGGGGTTTTTGCTTCGGGTGTTATTGTAAAATGGATTGATGCGCTTGCCGCAAATATATTTAATATTTCAACCTTTGGCGGAAGGGGAACCCTAGCGGTAGTTATTTTGCTGGCACTAATGATCCTACCTACTATGACTATGTTATCAATTACCGCTATTGAAGCCGTAGATCATAATCTGGAGATGGGTTCCTTGGCCTTAGGCGCTTCCAAGACGCAAACGGATTTTAAAATTGTTTTGTTAAGTGCTAAGTCAGGTATTTTTACAGGACTAGTACTAGGACTTGCACGGGCCTTTGGAGAAGCTACGGCCGTATCCTTAGTCGCCGGGAATAAACTATACGGGCCCAGTTTTAATCCTTTTGATATTACTAGAACCTTAACATCGACGATGTTATTGGGGTTAAGTGAAACCACAGGGTTGGACTACGATATTAGATTTAGTGTGGGTATTGTCCTATTATTGGCCATATTGGTGAGTAATCTAGTTATTAATATAATTAAAAAGAGAGTAGGGAAGTAGATGAATCGATATACAAAGGACACGCTACTAAAAGCACTCACAATCTTTGCGTCTTCTATTTCCGTCATGGTGCTTCTGATGATTTTTTATTTCGTGTTTTCAAAAGGGCTTAGTTCTTTAAACTTTAAGATGATGACCCAAGATTATTGGAGTAAAAATGAATTGGTGAAGGTTTTACAAAGCGGTCAATATGAAAATCCGGGCAACTTAGAGAGTGATGTATATTTCATAAAGAACTATGGCATTGCGATTAAGGATAGTGTGTCTATTGAGAAGGATGAAGTAATTGAAATCGTGTATATTGACGATAAATCAACCTTTATGGGAGCTACCTCTTTGGTGAGTGGCGATGGCTTTGGTAAAATTACGGGCGTTCCCAAAGGGGCTTTAATAGAGTCTGTGGTCATAGATGAATCTATCATGGGTGGCATGATCTATGGAGATGATGCGGCTAGTTTGGCTGAAAAATTAGAAGCTAAGGCGACCACCATGGATCTTTATTATAAGACGCAAGGCGGGGGGATTCGCGGTTCACTAATGGCTACCTTAATGCTGATTGGTCTGTCGGTACTCCTTGCCTTTCCAATTGCAAGTTTTGCGGCGATATATTTAGTTGAGATTGCGAAAAAGAATAGAATCACTAAGGTTTTGGAATTGTTAATTGAATTATTGGCTGGGGTGCCTTCTGTAATATTTGGGTTAATGGGTATGACTGTTTTATATCCGATCGTGGCACTTTTTAATATAAGCGGTCAAAGTATCATATTGGGGGCCATGACCATGTCGATTGTGCTTCTGCCAATTATCATTCGATCGGTACAAGAGTCCTTATTGAATGTTCCAGATGATTTGCGTAGTGCATCGTTATCACTGGGAGCCACACAAACGCAAACGATTTTTAGAGTTCTTTTGCCCAGCGCATTACCTGGATTATTAAGTGCTTTAATTCTATCGATTAGTCGGGTTATTGGGGAATCGGCTGCCCTAATATTTACGATGGGTACCTTTGTGAATGATGCACCGATACTAACCCAAGCTGCTTCATCATTATCGGTGCATATTTGGGGTTTAATGTCCCATGAGCAACCTAATTTTGAGTTGGCTAGTGCGATTGCTATTATCATTCTTGTGATGGTATTGGTTCTTAATATTGGCATTAAAATAATTGGAAATCGATATCGAAAGAAGTTAGGAGTTTAAGATGAGTACATTTAGTGTTAGAAATTTTAATTTATATTATGGTAAGAACCACGCTTTAAAGGATATCAATATAGATATTAATAGTAAGCAAGTAACAGCATTTATTGGTCCATCTGGTTGTGGTAAGAGTACTTTTTTGCGTAGTTTTAACCGGATGAATGATTTAATAGAGAATTGTAAGATTACAGGGGATATTATCTTTAATGGGTATGATGTTTATGATGATCGTATGGATGTGGTGTCATTAAGAACTCAAGTGGGTATGGTCTTTCAAAAACCAAATCCCTTTCCTATGAGTATTTACGACAATGTGGCCTACGGTCTTCGGTGTCAAGGCATTCGAAATAAGGATGTTTTAGATAGAGCGGTAGAAACTTCATTGCGAAAAGCAGCCTTATATGATGAAGTGCATGACCGGCTGCATAGCAGTGCTTTAAGTTTATCGGGAGGCCAGCAACAACGTTTATGTATCGCAAGAGCGATAGCCCTAGAACCAGATGTTATTTTGATGGATGAACCAACTTCGGCCTTAGATCCCATTGCGACGGCTAAAATCGAACAATTGATTATGGAGTTAAAAGAACACTATACCCTTATTATTGTTACACACTCCATGCAACAAGCCCGACGGGTTAGTGATAATATTGCGTATTTCTTATTAGGTGATTTAATTGAATACGG
>CAYWUU010000086.1:0-5485 GCA_964461405.1 uncultured Erysipelothrix sp. | reverse complement strand
ATCATAGATTTCAAAATAAGGTTGTGCTTCATTTATATAAAACAAAACATCCGCATTCTTCAAAACATCCTCATAATCACTAGCAATCTGAGCACGCTGCGCGATTTGACCCTGATCTAAACGCGATATCGTAACACGATCCCCGGCAATACGTTTCACTATGAACTCCAAAGGATAGCTCGTCACCACTATATTATGTTTATTAACCGAACATCCCACAAGGCTTGAAACTACAAGTCCCAATAAAATTAACTTAATAAATATTTTTTTCATACTTACCTCACCAAACTATTATACCACAACCCATTAATTTACTTTCCAACCATTACGCTTTAAATTCATAATACCCTCAACCGAGAAATACAGCGGCATTGCCAAGAATACCCCTACAACTCCAAACAGACCCGAACATGCAAATAATGACAATAAAGCCAATAACGGTTCTGTCTTATCGCGTTTAGAATAAATAATGGGAGATATAACATAAGTATCCACCTGAGACAATACAATCAAAATAACACCTAAGATAATTAACTTCGTCCAACCTAAGTAGAAACTAGTCAAAATACCAATAGAATTTACAATAACCGCCCCAAGATAGGGAATCAGATTCGATAGTGCCGATAATAGCGCCAGAATCAGCGCATATTTATGACCTAACAACATATACACTAGTAAATACTCGACAAACTTAATAAACATAATAACTACCATCGTAGTTAAATAACGATTAAAGGACTCATCCACAATTTTCAACGATAAATACAAACGTTCACTATGGCGCTTAGCCCATCTACCAGCAAAGGAAACATATCGCTCATAATCCATCACAAAATAAATACCAATAAATAGCGCAAACAAACTACGCGTCACAAAATTCAACGTCGAGTTTAGTAATGTTGTAATCGTATTTGGCAATCCCAACGCAAAAGAATTAATATACTTCAAGGCTTCTTGATAAAGCGTACCAATAATTTGCGATGGTTCCGTACTTTTGGCTATATACAGATTATAAATATCCTGTATACTATCAGCCATTGAGAAAACAAACTGACTCAAATCTTCTGTAATAAATGGCATAAACGAGGCCAAAAGCCACCCAAACCCTATGACAGTTAAAACCAAAACCACCAACGTTGTAATACCACGATTTATCTTATATTTCTCAAAAAAGACCACAATTGGATGCACAATATACGCTAAAATAAATCCTGCGATAAACGGTGTAAAAATTAAACGTGCCTTAACAATAACCCAACCCCAAAATGGATTGCTCATGGATATAAGCCACAAAATCAACAGCATTAAAAGGACAATAACTAAACGTGGAATTGTCTTTGAATTTTCAAAAAAATCAGTAATGCGCTTTCGAAGGTCCATAGGCCTCCTCCTTTTCTTTTATTTTAACACTTATTTAAAGTAATTGTTAATGGATGAATCAACTTTCTTTTGAACAAACGCAAAAGATGTATATACCAACGGAAATAGAACTAAGTTTCCTACGATCACAAGTAAAATACGCGTAGCCAAGAAATCCATTAAAGAATAACGTATTCCTAAGAAAACCCACAACGACAGAAACAAGAACACTTCCTTCGCAAAAAGACCCACAGCCATGAGTACTGAAGTTTCAATCAAAGTCGATCCAATATGTCGATACCAAATACGAACTAAGATAGCTGCCAATCCATAACTCACATAATAAACCGGGAAAGAGTGATAGTGGAATAAATCCAGTACAAATGCAACTATAAGGACTTTAACCACAATCTCTTTTCGACTATCAATATTTGTCATTAAAAGCAGCGCTAAAAAATGAAGTTGACTCACATAATTAATGGCACTGAACATTCGAAGATCAAAAAACGATTGAATCGCAAAGTCCACGATCAACCAAAAGAAAATGAACAGCGTATAGATTAAAGATCTTTGCTTCATTTACTACGAACCACTTTCACGTAATCCAACTTATTATAATTTACTTCCGAAGCGACCGTGGCACGGACCAAGACTTCCTCACTCGTATTTTCAACTTTAGTAATTTTACCAATATAAAGACCCCGAGGGAAAACACCCCCTAAACCCGAAGTATGCACTTCAGTACCAACTTCTGTACCTACTTCCCCATTTAAGATTCTAATATCATAAGAATTTGAAGCAAAATTATATGTATCAATGATACCATTCACTTCAACATCCCCAACATTAAACGAAACAGAAACTTTCGCAAAGTTCTCATTAGAGGTTAAAAGCGAAACAATACTATAGGTATCTTCAACATGAACCACCCGACCTACTAAACCATTCAGAGCAACAACACCATCATCAACACTCACACCCTGATTACGTCCTACATCCAAAATAAGCTCCTGGTCCCACGAATCAAAAGAACGCGTCTTAACACGCGCAGAAACCAAATCAAAATCAGAATACAAACTATTAATATCATTTAAAGTCTTTAGACTCTCCAATTCTTTCTCCAACTGCTTAACCCGTCGATTTAAATCAGAGGCTGCTACTAACTGCTGACGCAACGCATCATTTTCATTACGTCTATCCCAAAAAGTAGCATAGTCTTGCACAAAATTAGAGAATGTTTTACTAGGATAATCAAATAAAGAGTAACGGACCATAGAGAAAAAACCGTAGAACTTCTTCTCTCCAGTATCTACGAATTGATTTCTTTTCACAAAATTTGTAGCTAATAACGATAGCGTTAAGATGGCAATCATGGCCAATAGAAATTTACGCAAGGGACTTTTTTTCATTTTATATCACCATCTAATATTATACGATAAATATCAAGCAAATAATACCTCATCCTTGACTATCTAAGGATTAAATTATAGTATAAAGAGGCATGAATTGAGGTTTTATACGTGAAAACAAATAAAAGCGCCCAAAGAAGCGCTCTAAATATCATAATAGGCATGCTGATTCTATCCTTTGGATTGGTAAACATCCACAACCCCTTTAAGATCAGCGAAGGGGGCGTTTTAGGATCCATTTTATTAATTAACCACTGGACAAATATTGATATGGCACTCATTTCCATAACCCTAGACTTAATATGTTATACCATTGCCTTTAAATACTTTGGCTTAAAGTTTATTCTTAATTCCTTAAGCGCATCATTTATTTTATCCATCTTCTTATCCTTTTGGAACACCATGCCTATGTTTCTAGAAATCTTAAGACCCTATCCACTTATGGCTGCCCTAATAGCAGGACTATGTGTAGGAGTTGGCGTAGGCCTAGCCATGCGCTCAGGCGTATCAAGTGGTGGCGATGACGCACTAGCATTAGTAATCTCAAAAAAATTCAAAGTAAAACTATCACACGCCTATATGTTCACCGACTTCACCGTATTATTACTTTCACTAAGTTATATCGCACCGACTAAGATATTCTATAGTCTAATTACGGTTACGATATCATCGTATACAATCGATAGAATAGTTAGCTTCAACCATTCCTATACTACAAAGACAGCCTAACCGCTGTCTTTTTATGACTCAAATAAGCCCGGATCATAGCGTCGAATTGAGGTATAATTACCTTCAGTCACAATCAAATGATCCAAGATATACACTCCCATTAAGTTACCAGCCTCAACTAAAGAAGACGTGGTATATAAATCAGAATCACTAGGGGTCAGCGTTCCTCCAGGATGATTATGAACCAAAATAATCCGCGAAGCACTGTGTCGCACGGCTTCTTTAAAGATTTCCCGAGGATGTACTACGCTGCGATCCAAGGTACCTTTAAATAAAATTGAATGAGACAATAACCTATTTTGCTTATCCAAATAAACCGCCATAAAATACTCCTGATTCTTAAACCCTATCTCCAAGTTCAACCAAGAAACCAAATTCCCAGGCTCTTCAATATGAATAACCGACTTGCGACTGGGTTTAATAATTCGAATAGCAACCTCAGTTAATGCCATAATTTCCAACGCCTTCACATGACTTATACCCCGTATACTAAGTAAATCCTCACGGCTTAACCGATTTATACCGGCTATATTATTGCATCTAAATAAGATTGCATCAGCCACTTCCAAAGCAGACTTATTACGAGTACCTTGTCGAATAAACAAAGCTAATAACTCCCTATCTGATAACATCTTAACTCCATCACGAAGTGCCTTCTCCCGCGGCCTAAGCTCTTCTGGTATTTCTTTGATTTTGATAATAATCACCCCTAGTAAGTAAACAGAATAAAAGACTTATCCTATGTAGAAAATAAAAACTCTCATGGGAGAGTTTCTATTAAATATTCAAATGCTTCACGCGCAGGATCAAGGGGATCCTTAACATGGATGATACCGATTCTTTTAAAACCATAGCGCTGTAAACTATTAATCATTTTAATATTCTTAATATAGGTATCAACACGGATTTGATACCTATCATTTTCTAATGCTAGCAAGACAACCCTATCCAAGATAAACTTCATTAAATTCTTACCCTGGGAATCGTTCTTTATTGCGATGCGATGTAAAGTAATATACGAAGCATCAACAGACCACTGGCCTCCATAAACATTACGATAAGGAATATCCTCTTCCAATGAAACATTAAGTGTTGCACAGATTCCACCATCATCAACAACATAACAAGTGCCTTTATTTATATCACTAATTAAAGTCGATAAACTGGGTTCACCACTCTGCCACTGACTGCTCCCTGATTCCTTTAGTTGTTGCTTAGCGTCGCAAAGGATCTGATAGATTACGCTTTGATCCTCTACCGTCGCTAATCTAAACGTCTTACTCACCTAGAACTGAAATAGCGGCCGGTGCATACTTCTCAGCAATAGCCTTAACAACAGCAGGATCTTTAAGGGCTTCAAGGATTGCCTTAGTCTTAGCACTGGATTCTTCACCAGTACGAACCGCAATAACATTAGCAATATTTGCAATAGTCGCATCATCAATTTTCTCTGCTTGAAGACCACGATCGGTAATATTTCCAGCTAAAGCATAATTACCATTAATAACCGCATACGCAGCCGTATCCAATAGTTTAGGTAAGTTACCAGCCGCCGCTAATTTGATTTCAATATTAACATTATACTTAGTAATGTCTTTTAAAATAGCGGTAGCACGGTTATCATTCAGTTCAATCCAACCCAATTCCTCAAGTACTTTAAGACCACGAGGAAGGTTTGTGGGGTCATCGGGAATAAGAACGATATCTTTATCAGCCACAGCCTTTAAGTCATTCTTTGTTCCGCCATAAATAGCGATCGGTTCGTAGTGTACTTTAATAATAGGCGTCAATTTCGTACCATTTGATGCATTAAAATCTAATAAATACGGTGTATGTTGGAAAAAGTTAGCATCCAAACTACCGTCATCCAAAGCCTTATTAGGAAGAATATAGTCATCAAACACTTTAATGTCTAACTCATAACCAAGGTCTTTAAGGGGATCCGCAATCAATTTCAAATACTCAGCATGAGGTAGTGCAGTAGCACC
>CAYWUU010000085.1:0-5517 GCA_964461405.1 uncultured Erysipelothrix sp. | reverse complement strand
TCACTAATCCCTTCTGCTAATGTCTCAACGGGATTAATCATATCATAGGGAAAGGTTAGAGCTACCGTATAGACCCATTTTGGTTCAAGTATCTTAGCGGCCTCTATGGCTAAAGAAACACTTGAGCCATAGGCGCGAATTAAACCACCCACGCCAAGTTTAGTACCCCCATAATATCGAACTACAACGGCAATAACCTTATCCAAGTCACTTCCGCGTAATACCTGCAACATGGGCAACCCTGCACTTGAAGCAGGTTCTCCATCATCGTTTGAACGCTCAATATCACCCACAATAAAAGCACTACAATGATGCGTAGCTTTGGGGTGTTCCTTCTTGATCATGCGCAAATACTCTTTAGCTTCTTCTTCATCTTCAACCGGGGCCAAATAACTAAGAAACTTGGACTTGGAAATGATTTGTTGAGTTAAGACAGCCTCTGCAATAGTTTTCTTTAGTTTCATATTAGTATTATACCACATTAATAATAACACCCATTAAAGTGTTATTTTAAGTGGTTTCTATTATACGTATTCATTCGATTAATAGAAGCTTCAATATCTTTCTTATCAATCTTAGAAATATCATACGGTTCCACATCTTCTGCTATTTTCTTAAATTGCTTTATAACTAAATCACGAACTTCATCAACAGATACCTCGCGACCCACAGCCTCTGAAACGGTAATCATCTTCTCAGGATTAACGCGAATTACATCATCTGTAATCTCATAGAAACGAGCGATTACTTCACTACGACGTTTTTGGTCGCCTGTAACCGCTAAAAATCCCCCAACTAAGGCATTGCCCCTAACGGCACGAGAAGCCGTGCCTGACACCTTACGACCCTCAATACTAATATCATAAATTCCAGGACAGTAGGCACCCTCAACAATTCCTAAGTCTAGCTTTATACCTAGCGGTGCTAAGGCATCTTGCATAAACTTATGGAAGAAAACATATTGCTCATGGGAATCCATATCTGTTTTAAGTTGCAAAGATAAATTTAGTATCCCCTCATCATTAGCGACAGATCGCCCCCCCGCACCACGAATCCCAACTTGATACCCTTGCGAGCGATAATAAGCAACCCCTTCATCAAAATTAGGCGCTTTAGTATCATCAAATCCGATACTAATGCTCGGCGTTTTTTGCGAAAACATCTGCAAAACAATGGTATTTTTTTCCAATTGTCGCAACACCTGATCGCTAATCCCTGAAAATTCACGTCCATTATCTACTAATCCAAAATCTAAAACATAACCCTTCATGCTTCACTTCCTTTATACACTAATTCTAACATAGTGCCATTCGCTACCCTGTAAAGTGTCCAAGCTACTCAATCACACAACCATCGGGTCCACAAACCATTCCTTCAGTATGTTTCGAGAAATTCATAGAAATAACGTGATTAATTGCTTCTTTAAAAACCTCAACTGGTTGTGCTCCTGATAGAGAAACTTGATCATCAATGAGATAAAACGGAACCCCACGTACGCCATTTTGCGTTGCCCATGCTTCATCATTTCTAACTGACAAACCAAAATCATCGTGATTTAATACGTCGTGAACCTCTTGTTCATTTAAACCAACCGCGATTGCACCTTCAACCAAAACAGCATCATCCGATAGATCCTTACCTTCCACGAAATGATATTGATAGTATCTTTCAAATAAAAGCGTCCCAAGATCTTTCGTTTTCGCAAATTGCATTACTTTATGGGCTTTAAAGGTATTCGCTTGAACAGCACGCGCTCCTTCAAACGCCAATCCTGCCGTATGAGCCATCTGTTCGACACGCTCAACATTAGCAATGGCATCCATTTCACTCATACCATATTTATCCATCAGCATCGCGACCATCGTGATTCCCTTAGCAGGGGTATTATGGGGGTCCAGTTCATAAGACATATATTCAACTTCAATATCCTTATGAATCGATTCCAAAGCCGTCTCTAAATGCTTACCACCAATATAACAAAACGGACAAACAAAGTCCGACCAAATTTTAATTTTCATAATTTACCTCACATTCTCTCTATACAATACAAAAGAAAGTACAAATATTCACTGTATATGCATAATAAAGGACCAACTTAAGCAAGTTAGTCCCAAAATCTTAATCACGCCAATAGTTATTTGCAGCGGCCACTGTTTGAAAATTAATTGCGATTACTTCGATGCAAAGGTTAAACTATCTGCATTCTCCGCATATACTGCACGCAATTTATTTTTCACTCCAAGTGCTGGCTGCACATATCCTACACCTTTACGAGACATCATGATTGCCAACTCATAGCCTTCTTGAGGTGTCTTGGTAATTAAGCTAGTAAGCCATGTATCCATAGTTATACTTCCTTATGATTAAATTATAGGCTTCCTATCCTATATTGTCTAACTTATGCAAAATAGTTTGACAATCAAACTATATAGATATATAATCACTTCATGGAGGGATTTTTAATGAAAAAAATAGCTATTGTAGTTGACTCATCTGCGTCATTTACACCTAAAGAAATACAAGAAACCGGAGTCTATGTGGCTCCCCTAACAGTTATTTACGACACAAAGGAATATGTTGATCAAGTTACGATCACCAATGATAAGGTTGCAGATCTTTTAAAAGACAATGCTGTCATAACGACTTCACAACCAAATCTTGGTACTCTTATAACTCTATTTGAAGAACTTAAAAGTAAGAACTATGACCATATTATTGCCTTACCCCTATCAAGACACTTATCGGGAACCTATGACGCCTTTGCCCACGCGGCCAAAGAAGTCGGTCTTAGCAACCTAACTATGGTTGATACCTTAACACTAGTAGGTGTTATCCAACATGCGGTTCATAAAATCATTGCGCTAAATAAAGAAGACAAAGATTTGGACGCAATTCTTGCTGCACTGCAAAACATATGGGATAATACAGAATCGTATTTAATTCCCAAAACCCTTAAGCAACTAAAAGCCAGCGGGCGTATCTCTCCTGCTGCAGGGACACTCGCATCATTATTAAGAATTAAACCCATTCTCAAACTTTGGAACAAAGGAGAAACCATCGATAAGTTCGATACGGCACGTACCGATGCTAAAGCCTATGATATTGTGATCCAAGACTTAATCAAAAATAACGTATCACCAAAGACTCATAAGCTTTACTTCTTAGAAGCTAAAGGAGAAGCTGAGTTAAACGCCTTCAAAACAGCCCTAGAGAGCAAACTGGGTGTCTTTGAGTCACATACTTCAGTTCTTCCATCTTCACTAGTAACCCATGCTGGCTTGGGTACCATTGTAATTCAAGTAGTGCCGCTATAAAAAAAGCCAGATATTATCTGACTTAATCAATAAATTCAATGGATCCGTTAGTAGGGTCCATTTTTTTAATGCGCGCAAGCGAAATAACTGGATACCCCTTTGCTTCTAACATCTTCATGCCATTTTGAAAATCTTTACTAATCACGATTCCAGTATGGACTAAGCAAGCTCCCGCTTTTTCTAGCAAGACCTCAACATTTCCAACGACACTTCCACTAGCAAGAAAATCGTCAATAAGGATACAACGTTTGTTTTCAATATACTGAGCATCAACCGTTAAGAAATAATCTTGCTCCTTAGTAAATGAATAACAATCTTGTTGAACAAACGGCGTATCTTTCTTTCGATGATCCTTTTTAATAATGACTAATGGTTTATCACTGGCAATACTTGCAAATACACTGGGTGCAATCCCCGATGACTCAACCGTCACATAACAATCAAAATCAATACTAGAGAAAGCATCCGCAAATGCCTTACCCACTTCTTGCATTAAAACAGCATCAACTTGCATGTTTAAGAAACTAGAAACATCCAAAATTGATTCAGTTTTTACAATGCCTTCTTCAATAATCTTCTCTTTTAATAACCTCATTTAATACCCCCCTATAACGTAAAGATGTATGCGATTGAGATAATACTAATTACATGCATCATTATCGGTAACTCACGACGACGCCCCGCAAAAATCATGCATAATTCATAGGCCAAGAATCCTAACACCAACCCCAGCGCAATCGATCCTGTTAAAGGCATCATGACAATAACAAGAAAAGCAGGGATGATTTCCTCAAATCCACCGCGCCAATTGATACTACTGATATTTTGCATCATAAAGATACCAATAGCAACCATAGCAGGTGTTGTTACCGCTGCGGTTACTAAGGCAAGCAACGGATGCAGGAATGCCGACAACAAGAATAACACACCCACAACCACCGCCATAAGACCCGTACGAGCCCCCGCTATAATACCTGATACCGATTCAATATACGTCGACAAATTAGACGTTCCAAATAAACTTCCAATAAACGATCCCATAGCATCAGTAATATAGATCCGTTTATTACTTTCAAACTCTTCTTCACTAATGTGAGGAATCTGCGTAGCGGCAGCCGATAAAGTAGTTGCTGTTCCAAAGAAATCCAAAAACAAGAACGTTAGAACCACAATCATCGCATCTACCGAAAATAGCGAACCAATATTCTTAACAGAAACTAAAAAAGTCATATCCATCATTTCTTTAAACGGTTCAACTGGAATAACAACGGGCGATCCACTAGGTAAATGCGGAAGCGTTGCTAGTACCTCAGGTGCATATGACCAAAAGCCATTTACAGCCCCAAACCTCAAGAATATACCGGTAAGAGCCGCCCCAACCATACCCAAGAACACCGCATATTGATTCTTTCTTACCAAGAAAAAAGCTGCCACAATAATACCAGAAAAAGCAATAATAACATTTGGGTTACTAAAGCCACCAAAGGTTATAAAATTACCCGCATCAGGAACGATAATACCTGAGTTTTTAAAACTCACAAACGCAATGAAGATTCCCAATCCAACGGTACCCGCTTGCTTCACTGAAACAGGAATAGCCGCAATCAACTTCTGACGCACTCCAGAAAACGATAAAATCAAAAACAAGATAGAGCTTGCTAATACCGCAGACAACGCCTGCTCCCACGGTATACCCATTTGATTAACGACACTAAACGCAAAGAATGCATTCATTGACATACAAGGCGCTAACCCCAACGGAAACTTAGTATAGAAACCCATAATAAACATTGACAAAGCCGTAGAAACAATAGTAGCCATAAACACAGCATCCTTAGGCATACCGGCCTGACTTAAAATAATGGGGTTCACAAAAATAACATATGCCATGGACAAGAAAGCGGTCACCCCTCCTGTTACCTCACGCGAAAATGTAGAATCTGCTTTTGAGATCCCAAAATAATGATCAATTCTCTCCTTCATTTTTCCTCCTACCACCATAAATGGCAAAAAGGAAAACCTTCTGCCATAGCTAAGGGATTTACGGTACCCTTGTAGAGACTTCCAAGCCATATTCTCAGAATTATATGGGGATTACATTGCAAGTTTATCAACTAAAAGAAATACAGTCAACCCAATAAAGTGAAGTGATAGTGTAAAATGGGTGTGGGTGTAAAAAAAGGGTAGAACCTTTATAATATGT
>CAYWUU010000084.1:0-5571 GCA_964461405.1 uncultured Erysipelothrix sp. | reverse complement strand
GTCGGGATGCTCGAGCACCTTTTTCAACGCGTAACCCTGTATTAGCTAAAACGGTTTCCAATAAGAAATCTATTATTATTTTAACTAAAAAAGACTTGGCTGATCCTGAGAAGTCTTTGGAATGGAAGAAAAGACTTGAAGATGAGGGTCATGAAGTTTTATTGGTGGATGTTTTAAAGGATCCTATGAAACGTTTAATTCTTGAAAAGACAGAACTTATTATGAAAGAGCGCCATGAGCGCGATAAGCGCCGTGGTATTCGTTCGCGTGCATCAAGGGCACTGATTGTAGGGGTGCCTAATGTTGGTAAATCTACGGTCATTAATCAAATAGGATCGCGTCGCGCGGTTCAAGTTGAAAACAGACCGGGTGTTACACAGGCATTAAAGCTTGTGAAGGTTTCCGATAGCTTGGAGATTGTTGATACACCAGGGGTCTTGTGGCCAAAGTTTGAAGATCAGGACATGGGTATTAAAGTGGCTCTTATTGGTTCTATTAAAGAAACCGGCTATCCATTAGAGGTTGTGAGCGACTATGCTTTGAGGGTTATGAAGAAGATGTATCCTCAGGTATTAATGAGCCGCTATAATTTAGATAATTTAGAGAATGTGTTTGAAGACTTAGCCCATAGTAAGGGGTTTTTAGAAGCGGGTGGCTTTTTGGATGTAGACAAGGCACGTAGGATTTTCTTGGCCGATGTTCAAAATGGCTATATTGGTAAAGTTACATGGGACTTATAGAGGAGTTTGAAGCGCGTTATTGGTCGGAAGGTAAGTTGGTGATGGGTCTTGATGAAGCGGGTCGTGGGCCTATGGCAGGGCCTTGTGTGGTCGCTGGAGTCGTGCTTCCAATAGGATATAACCATCCTCTTATAAATGATTCAAAGAAACTAAGTGAAAAACAACGTTTACAACTATATGATGAGATTATTAAGTGTGCTATTCACTATGAAATATTCGAGGTTAGTGTTGAGGCTATTGAGCGTTATAATATCTTACAGGCTACTAGAATGGGTATGGAAAAAGTCGCATGTGGGTATCGGGTTGATGTAGTTTTGGCGGATGCTATGGATTTAAATATTGATACTGAAACAGTATCAATCATTAAAGGCGATGCGCGCTCTATTAGCATTGCGGCCGCCAGTATTTTAGCTAAAACATATCGTGATAGACTTATGGTGGCGTATGCCAAGGAATATCCTGAGTATGGTTTTGATAAGCATAAAGGTTATGGTACCAAATATCATAAGGAAATGATATTGAAATATGGGCGCTGTCCCATTCATAGAAAAGATTTTCGATTTAAAGATGAGTTCCAAATATCATTAGATATTTAGAACTTTTTTTATTCAAAGTGTATGTTTAACTTTCGATAATATCATTAACCTAAATATTAGTCTAAACTCTTGGATAGGGGTTAAGCATTAGGAAGTTAAGTTATAGGTGTCTATTTATGTAGTGGTGATATAGATGAGGGAATATTATAAAGATATAGCAATTCATTTTGGTGGTGATTACGCTAAGATGGATAAGGCCATTCAAAACAGAGTTGAGGTACCTTCTTATGAGTCAACATACCCATATATCTGCAAGGGCGATGCTAAGTATCCAAAAGCCTTGTATGATCTTAAGTATCCGCCCTATGTATTGTTTTATGAGGGGAATATTGACTTACTTTTAAAACCTTTGGTAAGTGTAGTAGGCAGTCGTAATCCAAGTAAATATGGTATTGATAGTACTAATATGTTAGTACGTCATTTACGGGAAAAGTATTGTATTGTGTCAGGGTTAGCGAAAGGCATTGATGGTATTGCCCATAAAAATGCTCTTGATTTTTCTACTGTTGGTGTGCTAGGGTGTGGTATAGACGTCGTATATCCAAGTGTTAATCGGCCTTTATTTGATACAATGCGACGTACTCAATGTATTATTTCCGAGTATCCACCTGGAGTAAAACCAAAGCGCCATCATTTTCCATTTAGAAATAGAATCGTGGTGGCCTTAGGAACAAGGTTATATGTCATGGGGGCTGCGATGCGTAGTGGTACGATGACAAGTGTCAATGAAGCGCTTGAGATAAACAGGCATGTGATATGTTTGCCCTATCCTTTATATGATAAAACAGGGGTTGGATGTAATGTTTTAATAAAAGAGGGTGCAGATATCTTGACAAGCTATGATTTAATATAAGATAGTTAGAAATGGAGTTGATGGTATGAAAAATATAGTCATTGTGGAATCGCCCACAAAAACAAAGACAATTGAAAAATATTTAGGTAAGGACTTTGAGGTTGTATCTTCAAAGGGTCATATTCGTGATCTAGCAACGCGTGGTAAAGATGGTTTGGGCGTTGATTTTGAGAATGACTATGCGCCCACTTATACGATAAGCCGGGATAAGCGGGATACGATTAAGTCTTTAAAAAGCATCGTGAAGGGTGCGGATAATGTTTATCTTGCGACCGACCCCGATAGAGAAGGGGAAGCCATTTCTTGGCATTTGGCCGATGAGTTAGGACTGGATATTGATTTGGAAAATAGGGTTGTCTTTAATGAAATCACTAAAGACGCTGTTTTAAAAGCGTTTGAAACACCTCGTAAAATTGATATGGATTTAGTTAAGAGTCAGGAAACACGCCGTATCTTAGATCGAATCATTGGTTTTAAGTTATCAAAGTTATTGCAACGTAAAATTCGTTCTAAAAGTGCGGGGCGCGTTCAATCTGTAGCTCTTAAGTTAGTCGTCGATCGTGAAAACGAGATTACGGCTTTTGTTCCTGAGGAATATTGGAGTGTTATTGCTTTATTTGATAACGATGGAATTGAAATTGAAACCAGTGTTGAGCGCTATAAGGGCGAGAAATTTGAGATGAAAAATGAAGCGGATGCACAAGCGGTCTTGGATGCAACAACGGGTGTGTTTCAGATTACTAACTTAACAAAGCGTGATCGCAAACGAAATCCTAAGTTGCCGTTTATTACCTCTACGCTTCAACAAGAGGCATCTACGCGTCTTGGGTTCCAAACGCGTAAAACCATGCGTGTGGCCCAAAAGTTATACGAAGGGAAAGCGTTAAATGGTGAGACAGAGGGTCTGATCACTTATATGCGTACGGATTCCTATCGTTTGAGTCAAACTTTTGTGGATGATGCCAAAGGGTTTATAAAAGATAATTATGGTAAAAAGTACGTAGGTACGTATCGTCCTGGTAAAAAGGATGAGAATACTCAAGATGCCCACGAGGCCATTCGTCCCACAAGTATTGAGCGGACACCTCAAAGCGTTAAGGCGTTTTTAACACCGGATGAATACAAGTTATATAGTTTCATTTATTATCGTGCCTTGGCTTCTTTAATGGCGCCTGCCGTGATTGATGCGGTTAGCGTTACCTTTAGTCAAAATGATTATGACTTTAACGGAACGGGTCAAACCCTAAAGTTTGATGGGTATTTGAAGGTATATTCATATGATACCACCACAGATAAGATAATTGGGGAGTTGGATGAAAAGAAAGCATATAGTGCTAAAAGTATCATCCCTAATCAACACTTTACCCAACCTCCAGCGCGTTATAATGAAGCGAGATTGGTAAAGGAATTGGAAGAATTAGGGATTGGTAGACCCAGTACCTATTCGATGATTATGGAAACAATTGTAGCCAGGGGCTATGTAACCTATGGAGCAGCCTCTGAAACTAATAGTTCTAAAGTATTTAAACCTACTGAACAAGGGATGATTACCAACGAGAGTCTACAAGATCATTTTAATTCTATTATCAATGTCAACTATACTGCTAATATGGAGAATGATTTAGATAAAATTGCGGAAGGTAGTGCCAATAGCACCAAAGCTATTGATGACTTTGTGAAGTTGTTTTATCCCTTATTAGATGAGGCGAATGAAAATATGGAACAACTTGAACTTGAGAAGGTTGGCGAGTTATGCCCAGAAGATGGTGGGGAGTTAGTGTATCGCACCGGTCGTTATGGTAAATTTATTGCTTGTATTAATTATCCAACTTGTAAGTATCACCGTGCACTGCCTGGAAAAGAGCGTCCAAAACCTGAACCAACCGGCGAAATATGTCCAGAGTGTGGTAGTGAATTAGTGAAACGTAAGAGTCGCTTTGGTACTTATTTTGTGGGATGTTCAAGTTTCCCTAAATGCCGCTATATTCAACCTCAAGAAAAGAAAGAAACTAAAAAAAATGAAGACAATTAGAGTTATTGGCGCCGGTCTTGCGGGAAGTGAGGCTGCCTATCAATTATGTAAACGGGGCTATCACGTTGAGTTGTATGAGATGCGTCCAACTACCATGACCCCTGCCCACAATACAAAGAATTTTGCGGAATTAGTATGCACTAACTCTTTTAGATCTGATGCCACTACCAATGCGGCGGGACTTTTAAAAGAAGAAATGAGATTGTTAGATTCCTTGGTAATGTCCAGTGCTGATAAGGCGCGTATTCCAGCAGGCAGTGCGTTAGCCGTCGATCGTGAAGAGTTTAGTGCCCATGTCGAAGCGCGTTTGCGTGCGTTTGATACGCTAACCCTTATCAACGATGACTTTAGCGATATCGATGTAACGGTACCGACGATTATTGCGACAGGACCTTTAACCAGCAACAATTTATCCAAAAGTATACAAGAATTAGTGCATAGCGATTCTTTATACTTTTACGATGCAGTAGCGCCTATTGTGGATGGTGAAACCATTAACTTTGATATTGCTTATCGCAAGTCGCGTTATGATAAAGGGGATGGCAAGGATTATGTAAACTGTCCCATGACTAAAGAAGAGTTTGATAACTTTTACTTAGCGATTAAAGCAGCAGAGTTAGTTCCGATGCGCGAGTTTGAGGATGTTAAGGTTTTTGAAGGGTGTATGCCTATTGAAGAAATGGCATC
This sequence comes from uncultured Erysipelothrix sp., assembly GCA_964461405.1. Classification (GTDB taxonomy): domain Bacteria; phylum Bacillota_I; class Bacilli_A; order Erysipelotrichales; family Erysipelotrichaceae; genus Erysipelothrix. The sequence continues at coordinate 663 of CAYWUU010000084.1, read as the reverse complement.
ACGGGGTCCCAAGACTATGACCTTTGGCCCCCTTAAGCCTGTTGGTTTAGAAACCCCAAGTGGAGAAAGACCTTATGCGGTTGTACAATTGCGTCAAGATAATGCGGCGGGTACGTTATTTAATTTAGTAGGATTTCAAACGCGCTTAAAATGGCCCGACCAAAAGCGAATCATCCAAATGATACCGGGGTTGGAAAATGTTGAAATTGTTCGCTATGGTGTAATGCACCGTAATACCTTTATTAATGGACCCAGTATTTTAAATAAGCACTACCAAATGAATGAACACCCTAATATTTTCTTCGCCGGTCAAATTACTGGAGTGGAAGGGTATATTGAATCAGCCGCTAGTGGCTTATATGCTGCTTTAAATATGATTGCGCACTTAGAAGGTAAGGCGATGTGCACTTTGTCAGCTGAAACCATTATGGGTTCAATGGCTAACTATGTGAGCAGTGCCAATCCAAAGAATTATCAACCGATGAATGCAAACTTTGGGTTACTACAAAATAGATTAAAAGATCGTGAGTTGATGGCAGAAAGAAGCTTGGGTCATATCCATGAGTTTAAACAATCAATATCTTGAAAACTTCTTATTACAAATCAAAATCAGTAATACCGACTCTAAGTATACTGAAATTAACTATCGTCGTGATGTGACGC
>CAYWUU010000083.1:0-5586 GCA_964461405.1 uncultured Erysipelothrix sp. | reverse complement strand
ACTAAACGCAAATCAATAAAAAATGATAAAATATCGAATAAAGAGAAAATTAAAAACGGCAGATTGTATAATGAAGTTGTCCACCCCTAGAAAATAAAAAAAGCACAGGTTGATAAACTGTAGTATCATTAAGTTAGTACACAAAATGAGAAAGGATATCAACCCATGCATACATATGATACACTTGAAATCAAAAAAGGACAACACTTACATATAACAGAACGCTTTTTCATCGAAAAGATGATTGCTTTAGGAAAATCAAACCGTGCGATTGGTCGAGAGTTAGATCGCCCACATTCTACCATTAATAACGAAGTTAAACGGGGTACCATTAAGCAGGTACGCATTGTGAATGGCAAACAGGAATATTACTTCAAATATGATGCTTATGCTGCCGAAGGATTCTATAGGGTGAACAGAGAGCGTTCTGTGAAAGGGTTTAAGCTCGTTCGCGTCCAAGAGTTCATCGCCTATGCTGTCGATATGATAAGAAACAAAGGCTGGTCACCTGATGCTGTATGTGGTTATGCATATGTGCAAAATTTATTCACTAAGGATGAAATGGTTTCTACGAAGACGCTGTACACCTATATTGATCAAAAACTGACTGATTTAACCAACTTTGACTTGCTAGAAAAACTCAGCAGAAACACGCATGAACACACACCCAATGATCATAAACGTTTATTTGGAAAATCAATTAGTGAAAGGCCAAGTCATATCAATGATAGAAGTGAATTTGGTCATTGGGAAATCGATACGGTTATTGGTGTTAAGGACAAACATGAGCCTGTACTATTAACCCTCACAGAGCGTATGACACGCTACGAACTGATTTTAAAGATTGAAGGCAAAACAGACGAAGCTGTTAAAAAAGCGCTTAAACCACTCATGCAAACTGGGAAGGCGAAAGAAATTTTTAAAAGCATCACTGCTGATAATGGTGTAGAATTTGTATCACTTTCTGAAGCAGTTCAAGATGTAGCAGATGTTTATTTTTCACATCCATATACATCCTGGGAACGTGGTACAAACGAGAATCATAATGGCATCATTAGACGCTTTATTCCAAAGGGAAAACGAATCTCAGAAGTCAGTAATTCAATGATTAGAAATATCAACTTATGGATGAACAAATACCCACGAAAAATATTCAATTATGCAACGCCACATGATTTATTTGAAGAAGCATTACAAGCACAAATTTAACTTAATGATTATTTTTTATGCAAGTGGACAACTTGCTATTGCAATTTAGGATATTAGAAAGCTTTCTAATTGATACATAAGATAATTGGCAATCGTATTTGAGATAAGAAACAGGCCTATAACTACTTATAGAAGGGCTCCCCTTCTATATTTTCTTGCTATTTGATAGAGGTTAACTGTATAATAAATTAGAGAGGGTGACAGTGTTGAAACATAAATACCAGGTAGTAAGTGAAGAAATTGAATCAAAAATTATTAGGAACATCTATAAAGATAAATTGCCAACGGAAAACCAACTTATTAAAGAATATAAAGTCAGTCGTAATACAATTCGTAAAGCCATTGAAATTCTGATATTCAAAGGGATTATCATTCCTATTCAAGGTAGCGGTTGGTTTATTCGTAAAGTCTCAGTAGATGGTGCAATAAATCTAGAGAGTTTTAGGGGACTGACACAGGATTTTAAGAACAGTAAAATTGTGAGTAGAGTGATTGAGTTTAAAGAGATGCTCGCTGACGAAAAGTTGAGTGAACTGATGGATTGTGAAGTGAATACACCCTTGTATTTTGTTAAGCGTTCCCGTATTTTGGATGGAATTGATTGGGTTATTGAATATTCCTATTTTAATCGCAATTATATTCCATATCTTAGTAAGGAGATTATTCAAGGATCTATTTATAAATACATTGAAGAAGGACTTCAAAAACAAATTGGTTATGTCAGTAGAGTTATTAAAGTTGAACTTCTTTCAGAAGAGGATGCACGCTTATTAAAGCTTAATACTGGAGATCCTGCTTTATTGTCCATTAACAAATCAATGTTAAAAACTGGAGAAGTCTTTGATTATTCGATTGATGTTCACCATTACAAACATACAAAATTCTTAAAGTTATCGAATTACTCTTATTAAGATGATAAAAAGGAAAGCAATATCTAATTGATTAGATACGCTTTCCTTTTTTTATTTAAATATTTTTACTATGGATTAAGGCTTGATACCAGTAAAATGATTCCTTTTTGATCCGTTTTAGATTATCTTCAAAGTCGATATATACAAGTCCATACCGTTTTTGATATCCATTTAACCAACTGAGTAAGTCGGTAAAGGACCATACACAATAGGATAGCACATCCACTCCATCCTTCAATGCTATTTCTATAGCATCGATGTGTTTTTGAATGTAATCGATTCTATAGTCATCATTTATTTTTCCATCAACCAGTTCGTCAAAAGCACCTAGGCCATTTTCACTAATAATAATGGGTAGATTATATCTCTCTTTTAAAATATTTAAGGTCAGTGTTAGTCCACTGGGATCAATAACCCAGTTCCAATCTGTATATTCTACATTGGTATTTTCGACATTCTTATAAATTCCAGGAATACCCGTTTCTTCGAAGTCTCGTTTTTTTCCATCCGTATTAAACATTTTGGGTCCAACATTGTCTTCATAGGGATTATCTGCAATCATGGTACTTTGATAATAGTTAATACCAATAAAATCAACCTTACTTGCAGCCTCTTTCAGACATCTTATATCATCCTCTGTTATATTAAACTTAATGTCACCTTTATCATTGTAATAATCAAAAGCCCACTTAGGATATTCACCCTTGTAATATATATCTGTAAACCAAAAAAAGTTTAGATCCATATATTTTTGTGTAGCAATCCTATCTTTTTCCTGCTCTGATTGTGCATAGGCAGGAGTTAGTGCGATAGAGCTACCAATTTTAATTTCGGAATTATAATTCCCATTTTTAACTAAGTTTACTACTCGTGCATGGGCTAGGGCAGTGTGATGATAAGCTAATAGAAATTCATCGATTCTATCTATATGTCCAGGTGGATGAACCCCTAGACGGTATCCTAAGTCGGTAAAGATATTGGGCTCATTAAGGACAATCCAGTATTTTACTTTATCGTGAAACTCATCCAAAAGTACTTTAGTATAATACTCAAAGTCATCAACAATTTTTGGTGATAACCAACCCTCATATTCGTCTTGAAGAGTTTGAGGTAAATCCCAGTGATACATTGTAACCATCGGTTCAATTCCTTGACTTCTTAGTGCATCAATTAGATTGTGGTAGAATTGAATCCCTTTTTCATTTCTTTCTTTTCCATTAAGAATACGGGTCCAAGAAATAGAGAATCTATAGGTTTTTAATCCCAATTCCTTCATGATCTTGACATCTTCTAAGTATCGATGATAATGATCAGTAGCAACATCACCATTCGTACCTTCAAATGTTTTCCCTGGTATTTTACTCCACATATCCCAAATAGATTTGGTTTTCCCATCTGTATTCCAGGCTCCTTCAACCTGATATGCTGCTGAAGCAGCCCCCCATAAAAAATCTTTCTTAAACATGTTTCTCTCCTTAAAAGAAATTAGCCCAATTAAGGGCTAATTATTATTCTGAAGCTCTGTTTGCTACAAGAACAAATGGTATATAAATTATAAATGCAATGCCAAAGTTAACAAGAGCAATGACGCCTGCACCAATACTGAAGTTTGTAGCTAATAAAGCATTTAAAACAGGTGGTGTTGTCCATGGTACTGAGTTAACGATTGGACCAGCGAAGCCTACATTTGTAGCGAAAAGTGCTACAGCTGCCAGGATGGGTTGATTTAACACAAATGGCACTAAGTAAATAGGATTCAAGACTACTGGTAAACCAAATAATACTGGTTCATTAATCATAAAGATTCCAGGTCCCATACCAAGTCTTGCTATTTCACGATTATCTTTAACTTTTGATAGAATTAGTATTGCTACTAACAGTGGCAATGTTGCCCCTGATCCACCGTGGAATACATAAGCATCCCAGGAACCTCTTACCCAACTGTGTAGTCCATCGGCTACTGAATTAATGGTTCCACCACTACTACTGAACATTTGTAAGTTCTCTGTTTGTAGGGTTCCATAGACTGGTTGCATAAATGCTTCTAACAAGTTAGCACCATGAAGACCAAAGAACCAAAGAAGTGGAATTAAGGTTGATGTGATTAAGATAGCTGGCCAGCCCTGGCTTAATTGAGCTAAAGCACCCCCAACATTATCTTCAAACCAAATGAATAAACTAGTGTCTGCTGTCATGCTGAAGATGTAATTTACAACTGCAAAGAACAACAGTGTTAAAGCTCCTGGAATAATTCCCGTAAAACCCTTTGCAACAGCTGGGGGAACCATTTCAGGCATTTTGATAACCATGTCTTTATTAACAATCTTGAAATAAATCGCAGGTGCAACTAATCCGGTAACTAAAGCAATGAAGATTCCTTGTGCGCCTAAGTAGTTTCCAACATGAGAGGCAACTACTTCATTATTACGGGTTAGGGAACCCAATAACATAAATGAACCCACTGAAATTAGTCCTGTAATGATTTCGTCTTGTTTTTCTTGACGAGCTCGATTGAATGCTAATGTAAATACTAAAGCTAAAGCTAAAATACTTAAAGTTCCACTCTCAATACTTGAGAATAGGGGCGCAACATATTGATTGGTCCAAACGATAAATGCATGATCTGCACCTAAGAATACGTCGGCTGCTAAGAGCCCCCATGGAACAAAAAATACGTTATTTAATAAAACTGCAATCGCTCCAGCCATAATGAGTGGCATCAATGATGCAAATGAATCACGAATCGCAATTAGATGCTTTTGACCCCCAATCTTTGCGGCTAAAGGTACAAACTTACTTTCCAAATAATCAATAAATCCTTGCATAATTTCTCCTTTATTTAAGCAAAATAATTTGTGTTAAGAACACTTTCGTAGAAACGATACTCATCCAAAATAGGATAAATAACTTCTCCTTTGTAATAATTAAATACAATCGACATTGATTCTTTTAACCTACTACACCATCTACAATAAATCAAATTTTCGTTCCCCAAAAGAGTTTTATACTCTTTCATACATTTCACTGCATTTTTAAAATATGTTAATGATGATTCAGGCTACACATCTAAGATGTATCACACCTAACTAGTTGGTATGACTTTAATTAATTGGTACCAATTACAACTTTAGTATAATTAATTTAATCTCCTTTGTAAAGGCTTTCTTTGTTTTTTTATTAATTAGTGATCAAAAATTCCTTAAAATCGCTTAGATAGTACTTAAAAAAGAATACGTCGCTTGATTTAAGCCATTGAAAACGCTATTTTTGAGCCATACTCATTAATAAGACATTTAAAAATTTTATATAATAGTGTAATAAGCTTTAAATTACTGGAAGGTTTACACTTAAGTAGACACTTATCTATATAACGAAATGTTATAATATGATAAAGGGAGAAATGATAATATTAGTTTAAAGAAAAGACGAACTTACAATGAAGATTTTAAGAAGCAAATAGTTTCTT
>CAYWUU010000082.1:0-5673 GCA_964461405.1 uncultured Erysipelothrix sp. | reverse complement strand
CTCGTAGAGATATGTTTTATTGTTGATTTTAAATGAAACTGTATAGGATTCTGGGCGTCTATCAGTAATATGTCGATAGTTAACTTTAACATAGAAATCTGTTACTTTTTGATTATTAGCAAGGGCTTGGTCAAGACGGTCTTCTAAATCTGAGTAGGCACCTTTATTCAATGAACCTTGTTGCGCTGTTACATTATAAGCATTAGAAACCCCATCAAATCGATCAGCAATTAAGTGACCCCGGTCATCTGAGGAGTTTTGTATATATCCAATTGACGTTTTAGCTTTTTCGTTTTTATTGTTAGGGAAAGTATAGCTACAGTAGCGCCCTACCCTATCTTCTTTTCTATATAAATTCTTCGCATGGACTAAGAACACACGGCTTTGATCATCAGTATAGGCATAATACTCATACATATTATTTAAGCTAATATTGGCTTTACTATTTGGTTTTGTTGTTGTATTAGCGTCACAAGCATCGATATTAACAACCTTAAAGTCTTCATCTAGGAGTTCATCATAGGTTATTTCTTGATGTACATCCCCACTAAAGTTACTTATCAGATGATCCCAGTTATTAGCGACCCATAAAATACTAAAAAACACTACTCCTGTTAGAAAAAGTAGTGCAGATAGTTGAATGTAAAATCTTTTTGTTTCTTTTATCATAGTATTACTTTAACATATTTATCACGATATATCATCTTTTTATCACAATTCTTGATTTAATATCATCGGAACGAATGAGATCTTTAAGTATGACTCTTGACCAAAGATTTAAACGCGTATTATGAATTGAATATTTCGAGATATAGCGTTGTCTTCTTGGACGCTTAAGAATTGTAACGCTACCACATTGTCGCATCGAAAGATCAAAACTATTTCTAACAAAGTAACAGGTCTGATATACGCCTGGAACACTTATATTGACATTTGATGATATAACTTCAATTTTATGACTTATATTACCATCATGAGAATCTAAGGCCTGTGCATAATCAAAAGGATTATACGGATCATTTTCATATAGAACTACGTCTTCGACTAATAAATTCGGTTTTTCTTGTCTTTTACGTACCATAATGGTCGTCGGATTGCCTAAGTAATTTATCCCTGTACTGGGAATATAGGCTAATTGACTGTAATCCTTAGATTCAGATACTATTTTTCGATTTACGCTGCAACCGGCATCTTCGACCGGCACTTTAAAGTACGTAACCAAATCCTCATACATTACGATATCCCTGATATCACTAAATACAGTTAGGTACTTAAAGTAAGCCGTGTTTCCATGAGAACTGGAACAAGAATTGCCAATTCTAAGCGGTTCAGACTGTGGACTGGGAAGCGATCGAGTATAGTGGTGTTGTGTAATTACATTAAACTTAGTGTGCTTATAGCTGCTAAAAATCGTATAATTTTTATTGCCTATACTCTTGATAAGTTCATTTTTTTCTACATAGAACAAAGGAATCCGATACCTAAGATTTGCTTGTTTAGCATGCATCATAAGATATAACTTATAGTCTTCATCTACCTTTAAATCTCTTAGTTTAATGCGAAATTCAAATCCTACGTTTTTCATTTCATAATTACAGGACTCTACTAAAACAGCACCCTTATTACATGTCTTCCATCCCTTAAAATCAAAAAAACGCGTAAGATTTCTATTTTTAATTTGACCTGTAACTGTAAACGCATGGGATTTACCAACAACTTCTAAAGTATAACCATGGGTTTCAACTCCATGGTAATGTTGTACATCCGGTATTAGACCCCAACCATCAATAATAACCTCATCATCACTAAATCTAATAGATAAAACTTCATAGCTAAGTTTACTGCGGTCTACATTGGTATAATGAGGGCTGGTAGATAGAGTTGCAAAGGCTAAAAGAAAAGCACATACTTTTTTCAAAAGAATCACTCCTTCTTACTTAAGTATGTGCAATACTTCATAGTTTCCTAGTTTCGTCTTCTACTCTCACCCAGAAAAATATAGTAGGCTATATTCATGAGACTGGTTAAGACTGAAGCAACATAGGTTAGAGCAGCTGCTGTGAGCATGGTTTTAGCGCCACTATACTCATTTGAATCTACTAGACCAAGAGTCTGAATATTCTTTAAAGCACGCGCTGAGGCGTCAAATTCAACCGGTAAAGTCGCAACTTGAAACAATGTAACAATACCCATCATTAAAATACCAATATTAAAGAATAAGGAACTACCAGAGTTAGCAAGTGCTCCAATTCCGATTAAAATCATAATTTGAGAAAACTGACTCGCTATAATAGCAGGTTGAAGCAAAAGACTTCTAAACTTAATACCAGCATACCCTTTTGCGTATTGAATAGCATGACCCACTTCATGGGCCGCAACAGCAATTGAAGCAATAGAATTATCATCATAAATTTTATGAGATAAAGTAACCGTCTTATTGGCAGGATTATAGTTATCAGTTAACGTACCTGAATTAGGTGATCTAACTATCCTAACATCATGCACCCCGTTTGCTTCAAGAATATGTTGGGCTACTTGAGCACCACTCATCGTGCCTTTAGCGCGTACATTCGCAAATCTATTGTAACTCGAACTTACATACATCTGGGCCATCATTGAAACAATCATGGAGATTATTAAAATAAAATACATAGAAACATCCTTTCTTATAAAAAAGATAGGAGCCAAAGCTCCTATCGTTATCTACTTAACTAAATCTTTTAACGCTTTAGCAGGCTTAAATCCTACACTATAAGAAGATGCAATACGAATCTTCTCTTTAGTTTGTGGGTTAAACCCATCTCTTTCCGCACGGAAACGCGCTTCAAACTTACCAAAACCAGCCAAATCAACAGTGTCCTTGTTTTCTAATACTGATTTAACTTCATCTAAAAATGCATCAACGAACTCGTTCGCATCTTTTTTTGTAATATCTAATTTATCAGCTAAATTCTCTGCTAAAGCTTTTTTATTAACAACAGTTTTTGTCATAATATCCTCCTAAATGTATTTTAATTATAGCACTTACTTATTTTAAGCACAAGTTATTTAGATTCATGTTTTAAATCACGTCGCATTAAATCTAAGATGGCTTCATTGGGATCTTTATTCTCATAGAAGACTTTATATACTTCCGTAGTAATAGGCATTTCAATATTATTCTTTATCGCTTCATCGTAAACAATCTTAGCCGCTACTACCCCTTCAACTGTTTTTGTATTGGTTTTATTGAACTCAACAGCAGAGTGAGCTTGACCCACGGCATAGCCCGCTTGAAAATTACGACTATGATGACTGGTAGCGGTAACAATCAAATCCCCTACTCCACATAATCCAAGGAAGGTTTCAATTCTACCCCCAAAATGAACCCCATAACGCGTCATCTCGGCCAAACCCCGCGTAATTAAAGCAGCACGCGTATTATCGCCATAGCCAAGTCCAGCAGCAATACCACTAGCTAGCGCCAAGACATTCTTAACGGCCACACCAATTTGAGCTCCAACTTCATCATCATTAACATACACCCTAAAAGTATCGTTTGAGAATAAGCTCTGCACTAAATTAGCAGCCGAAAGGTCAGAAGATACAGCGTTTACAGCAGTTAATTGCCCAATCACAACTTCTTCAGCATGTGAAGGTCCAATTAAACTAATTACACCTTTTAGTAATTTTGGATCAAAACTATCTCTAATAACATTCATTAAATAGTCATGACTAATGGGATGAAATCCCTTAGCAACATTTATAATATAAACTGGTTTAACCACTGACGCACTCAATTTCTTGCATACTTCTTCAATGGCTATGGATGGTACGGCTAATAGAAAAATATCATAATCAATAATATCATCAAAATTAGGAGAAGCATGTAAATTCTTATTCAAAGTGACATCTGGAAAATAAGCTTCGTTTTGGTGATACTTTTCAATATCAACCACTTCATCAACATTCTTTCCCCATATCAGTACATCATGATTATTAACAGCTAAAACATTACCCAGAGCGGTTCCCCAACTTCCCGAACCTATAATTGCTATTTTCATGGATTCCCTCGCTTTCTGATAATAATATGGATTGGAGTTCCCGTAAAATCAAAAGCCTTACGCAGGGAATTCTCCAAATAACGAACATATGAAAAATGAATTAATTCAGGATCATTAACAAACACCACAAATGTAGGCGGTGCTACACTAACTTGAGAAGCATATAAAATACGCAGTCGCTGACCATTTTTAGTGGGCGGCGGGGTTAATGTAATCGCATCGTGAATAACTTCATTAACGACACTCGTTGCTATTCTACGAACACTGTTCTCATATACTTGCTCAACTAAAGGAATAATCGTATGTACGCGTTTCTTAGTAAGCGCAGAAACAAATAAGATTGGAGCATAGGATAGATAGAGGAACTCTCCATATATTTTCTTCCTAACGGTTTCCATATCTTCTTCACTAGTATCTACAGTATCCCATTTATTGTAAATAATAATAATCGGTTTACCCGCTTCATGAGCATAACCAGCGACATGTTTATCCTGAGCTCTCATGCCCGCTTCACCATCAATCAAAAACAAAATAACATCAGAACGCTCTATGGCGCTCATAGCACGCATTACAGAGTACTTCTCAACTTTTTCATACACCTTACCGCGTTTACGAATACCCGCTGTATCGATGATTACATACTCCCTACCCTCATACTTAAAGGGCGTATCAATAGCATCACGCGTCGTACCCTCAATATCAGATACGATAACACGATCCTGATTTAAAATACTATTTACTAACGAACTCTTACCCACATTAGGTCTTCCAATCAGCGCAAACTTCAAGGAATCAGGGTAAGCATTAATCTTCTTCATTGGTAAATTTTGAATAACTTTATCCAATAAATCACCAATACCAATACCATGTTCACAACTAACAGGCAACGGTTCATCATACCCTAAATTATAAAACTCATACGTATCAGACAAAAACTGATAGTCATCCATTTTATTAGCTACCACAAGAACAGGTTTATCACTTTCCCGCAATAAGCGCGCAATAAACTCATCATCATGGGTAATACCCTCTGGAGTACTAACCACAAAAAGAATTAAGTCAGCTTCATCAATAGCAATATCTACTTGCATCTTAATTTCCTCTGAGAAATCCTGTTCCGCAAGCTGAAGACCCCCGGTGTCAATTAACCGAAGCTCTTTTGTAAGCCACGTTGTACTTCCATAAATACGATCTCGTGTAACCCCAGGTTCATCGTGTACAATCGATTGACGTTCACCAATAATCCGATTAAACAACGAAGATTTACCAACATTAGGGCGACCAACAATCGCTATAACACCATCAATCATACTAATCCTCTATTCTTAATAACACTCATAATCATATCCACACTCTCTTCAATTGTAAGATACGAAGTATCAATTTCAATTGCATCATCAACCTTAATCAACGGCGACTCCTCACGAGTTGTATCCTGATAATCACGATTAACTAAATCATCCAACACTGCTTGGTAGTCTGTATCTGGAAAGCGCGTCAATAACTCATCATAACGACGTTTAGCCCTAACGGCTACATCTGCCGTTTGAAACACCTTAACTTCCGCATCTTTCAAGACTACCGAAGTAATATCTCGCCCATCCATCACAAACCCCTTACTCTTGGCAAT
>CAYWUU010000081.1:0-5690 GCA_964461405.1 uncultured Erysipelothrix sp. | reverse complement strand
CGGTGATAAACCGGAGGAAGGTGGGGATGACGTCAAATCATCATGCCCCTTATGATCAGGGCTACACACGTACTACAATGGCGTATACAGAGGGCAGCGAAGCAGTGATGTGAAGCGAATCTCATAAAGTACGTCTCAGTTCGGATTGGAGTCTGCAACTCGACTCCATGAAGTCGGAATCGCTAGTAATCGCGAATCAGAATGTCGCGGTGAATACGTTCTCGGGCCTTGTACACACCGCCCGTCAAACCATGAGAGTTGGTAATACCCGAAACCAGTGGCCTAACCCGTAAGGGAGGGAGCTGTCTAAGGTAGGACCGATGATTGGGGTTAAGTCGTAACAAGGTATCCGTACCGGAAGGTGCGGATGGATCACCTCCTTTCTAAGGAGTAATTTTTAGGAAGCAGTAAAGAAATAGACGCGTTCTTGTTTAGTTTTGAGAGACCTTAAGTTTCTCTAGCAATGATGTTCTTTGAAAACTGAATAACAGAAGAGATAGACATTAGATATAGATTATCATGTGGATCTTTTCGAATAGTTGAAAAAACTAAGAAATTACTAATTAATAAACAGTAATAAACAGATAACTTAAGCAAAAATCAATAAACGCTAACACAAAATCCATGATTTAAAGAATCATGAAGTGATTAAATTAATAAGGGCGTACGGTGGATGCCTAGGCACTAAGAGCTGATGAAGGACGCGACTAACAGCGATATGCTTCGGGGAGTGGTACGTACACAATGATCCGGAGATTTCCGAATGGGGCAACCCAATACTGGTGATGCAGTATTACAGATAGATGAATACATAGTCTATGATGAGGCAACCTTGCGAATTGAAACATCTTAGTAGCAAGAGGAAAAGAAAATAAAGAATGATTCCCTGAGTAGTGGCGAGCGAAACGGGAAGAGCCCAAACCAATCTAAGGATTGGGGTTGTAGGACCGCGAGATGGGATTTAAACGACTAGTCAAATGGCATTGAAAGGCCAGCCGAAGAAGGTGCAAGCCCTGTAGACGAAAGTTGTGAGGACCCTAGCGGAATCCTGAGTACGGCGAGGCACGAGAAACCTTGTCGGAATCTGCCAGGACCACCTGGTAAGGCTAAATACTCCTTAGTGACCGATAGTGAACCAGTACCGTGAGGGAAAGGTGAAAAGAACCGCTGGCGCGGAGTGAAATAGAACCTGAAACCGTATGCTTACAAAAAGTCAGAGCCCGTTAAAGGGTGATGGCGTGCCTTTTGCATAATGAACCGGCGAGTTACTGATGATGTGCGAGGTTAAGTCGAGAAGACGGAGCCGTAGCGAAAGCGAGTCTTAATAGGGCGCCTATAGTACATTGTCGTAGACCCGAAACGAAGTGATCTAGCCATGACCAGGTTGAAGTTTGGGTGAAACCAAATGGAGGACCGAACCGACTGACGTTGAAAAGTCAGCGGATGAGTTGTGGCTAGGGGTGAAAAGCCAATCGAACTTCGAGATAGCTGGTTCTCCCCGAAATAGCTTTAGGGCTAGCGTCAAAGTTAAGGTAGCTGGAGGTAGAGCACTGAATGTGTGATGGCCCCATCTAGGGGTACTGATCATAATCAAACTCCGAATGCCAGCAAACTATATTTGGCAGTCAGACTGCGGGTGATAATGTCCGTAGTCGAAAGGGAAACAGCCCAGACCATCAGTTAAGGTCCCAAAATTCATACTAAGTGGAAAAGGATGTGGGGATGCACAGACAGCTAGGAGGTTGGCTTAGAAGCAGCCACCCTTGAAAGAGTGCGTAACAGCTCACTAGTCGAGTGACCCTGCGCCGAAAATTTACCGGGGCTAAGTATGATACCGAAACTATGGATTTATATATTTATATATGAGTGGTAGGGGAGCGTTCTATACAGCATTGAAGGTGTACCGTGAGGAGCGCTGGAGCGTATAGAAGTGAGAATGCCGGTGTGAGTAGCGAGATGTCAGTGAGAATCTGACACACCGATTGCCTAAGGTTTCCAGGGGAAGGCTCGTCCTCCCTGGGTAAGTCGGGACCTAAGATGAGGCTGAAAAGCGTAGTCGATGGCCAACTGGTTGATATTCCAGTACCCGATTCACAAGTGAAGGAATGACAGATCAGGTTAGTTTAATGCGCACGACTGGAAGAGTGCGCCCAAGCATAGGAGCTGTGTAGTAGGCAAATCCGCTACATAAGGCAAAGATGTGATGGGGAGTGAACCCGTGAGGAAGTAGCGAAGTAAATGACACCAGGTCTCAAGAAAAGTTTCTAGCGTTAATTGTGAATACGGCCCGTACCAAAACCGACACAGGTAGGCAGGTAGAGAATACCAAGGTGAGCGAGAGAACTGTTGTCAAGGAACTCGGCAAAATGACCCCGTAACTTAGGGATAAGGGGTGCTCTTTTAAAAGAGAGCCGCAGTGAATAGGCCCAAGCGACTGTTTATCTAAAACATAGCTCTCTGCAAAGCCGCAAGGCGACGTATAGGGGGTGACGCCTGCCCGGTGCTGGAAGGTTAAGGGGATGTGTTAGAGTTTACTCGAAGCACTGAACTGAAGCCCCAGTGAACGGCGGCCGTAACTATAACGGTCCTAAGGTAGCGAAATTCCTTGTCGGGTAAGTTCCGACCCGCACGAAAGGCGTAACGATTTGGGCGCTGTCTCGACGACAGACTCGGTGAAATCTTAGTACCGGTGATAATGCCGGTTACCCGCAACTAGACGGAAAGACCCCATGGAGCTTTACTGTAGCTTGATATTGAGCTTTGATTATGTATGTACAGGATAGGTGGGAGACGAAGAAGTGTGAACGCTAGTTTACATGGAGTCACAACTGGGATACCACTCTTATATACTTGAAGTTCTAACCGCGACCCGTTATCCGGGTTCGGGACAGTGTCAGGTGGGCAGTTTGACTGGGGCGGTCGCCTCCTAAAGAGTAACGGAGGCGCCCAAAGGTACACTCAGATTGGTTGGAAATCAATCGACGAGCGCAAAGGCAGAAGTGTGCTTGACTGCGAGACCTACAAGTCGAGCAGGGACGAAAGTCGGGCTTAGTGATCCGGCGGTTCCGCGTGGAAGGGCCGTCGCTTAACGGATAAAAGCTACCCTGGGGATAACAGGCTAATCTCGCCCAAGAGTTCATATCGACGGCGAGGTTTGGCACCTCGATGTCGGCTCATCGCATCCTGGAACTGAAGCTGGTTCCAAGGGTTGGGCTGTCCGCCCATTAAAGCGGTACGCGAGCTGGGTTCAGAACGTCGTGAGACAGTTCGGTCCCTATCTGTTGTGGGCGTAGGAAATTTGAGGAGCGCTGTCCCTAGTACGAGAGGACCGGGATGGACATACCAATGGTGTACCAGTTGTTTCGCCAGAAGCATCGCTGGGTAGCTAAGTATGGATTAGATAAGCGCTGAAAGCATCTAAGCACGAAACTAACTCCAAGATGAGATTTCCCATTCCTAGTGAAGTAAGACCCCTGAAAGACTATCAGGTTGATAGGTTAGAGGTGTAAGCATAGTGATATGTGTAGCTGACTAATACTAATAGGTCGAGGATTTAATCACAAAGAGAACAACACAACAACGATTTTGAAAAGGTCTGCGCCTTCTGTTATTTAGTTTTGAGAGAAATCTCAGCAAGATCTGGTGATATAAGCGAAGTGGTCACACCTGTTCCCATACCGAACACAGCAGTTAAGCACTTTAGCGGCGACAATAGCACGGCCTGGCCCGTGTGAAGATAGTTCATTGCCGGGTAATTAGACTCCTAATGGAGTCTTTTTTTTACGTAGAGTGTGATATGATAATAATAAAAGAAGGTAGTTTATGAAAACAATAAAAAGAATATTGCTTGGTGTATTCGTTTTAGTATTAGTATATGAGATATTCATTATTTCATTAGTATTCAGCGGATCAAATGAAACAGTTAAAGATGTTGATACTATAATTGTATTGGGTGCGAAAGTATGGGAAAGCGGTCCATCACCTGTTTTCAAAGAACGGTTGGATGCGGCCTATGAATACTTAATTTTTAATCCAGATACTTTGGCTGTGATTAGCGGCGGTAAGGGTGAGGATGAGCCTTTAAGTGAAGGATTATGTGGCTATAACTATTTAGTAGATAAAGGAATCGAACCAAGCCGATTAGACTATGAGGATCAATCCACCACGACCATTGAAAACATTAAATTATCAATGGCAAAAATAGAGAGTACAAATATTGCCTTAGTCAGCAATGATTATCACATCTATCGAGCGACCTTGCTAGGTAAGCGACTGGGCTATAAGAATATTAAAGGGTTAGCTGCTAAATCTAAAACAAGCGATACATTTAAAGCCTATCTTAGGGAGATTGCGGCCTTGTCCTATCACTTTATATTTACCCATCCTTAATATGATATTTATCTAGAAACTTAGAGGTTATTAAATGAAATCAAAACTTGAATATGGAACTATTAACTATACAGCGATTGCGGACATAATCCAATGCCCTGTATGTGAAGAAAGTATGCGTGTGATCAACCATTCTTTAGTATGCGCCAATAACCATACTATTGATATCAATAAAAAGGGGATTGCGAGTTTTTCTCGCACTAAAAACGACGATACCTATACTAAAGACTTATTTTCTGCGCGTAAAAGAGTCTTGGAATTTGGCCTTTATGACGAGGTATTTAAGGCCATTATAGCCCTTATTGAGCCTTTAGACATTAAGGTTGTTTTGGATGCTGGAACGGGCGAAGGAAGCTATCTTAAATCCATTAAAGAAGCCCTGCCTTCACTACTAACAATTGGTATTGATCTAGCACGGGATGGTCTAAATATCGCATCATCCCATGTGGATAGTGCTTGGATATTGGGTGATTTAGCCGCTCTACCTTTTAAAGACCATAGTATAGATTTAGTATTGAATATACTTTCACCCGCAAACTATGAAGAATTCAAGCGCGTTTTAAGTGCTAAGGGTTATTTACTTAAAGTCATTGTGAATCCAGGCTATTTAAAGGAAATTCGTGAAGCCTTGGGTCTTGAAATACATGAGAATAAAGATGTTTTATTGGCGTTGAAAGATCAAATGGATGTCATATGTATGCAGGATATCTGCTATAGCTGTGAGGTTGATGAAGCGTTATCAACGGACCTTTTGAAAATGACGCCTTTGGCTAAGAATCAAAAGGGGAATATTAACTTTTATCAAATATCCATTGATTTAAAGTTAGTGCTATGTAAAGTGAAGCAATCGAAATCTTAGTATTACTATTTTCAATAGTATTGTGCTATAATTTCAAATGGTGATATTGATGAAAAGAACATTTAAAACGCACTCATTAGAAGAAACAATAGCCTTAGGTAAGGCTTTTTGTGACATCATAAATACAGGTGTTGTGATTGCGCTAGAAGGAGATTTGGGCGCTGGCAAAACGGCATTTACTAAAGGAATCGGTCGATCTCTTGGCATAGATGAAGCCATTAGTTCTCCTACCTTTACATTATTGAAAGAATATGAGGGTCGTATGAAACTAAATCATATTGATGCCTATCGATTAGAAAATATGAACTCTGATACATTGGCGTTATATGATCTTATGGATGATGATGCGGTGGTGGTTATAGAGTGGAGTAATTTTATAAACCACACAATTAACTATGACTATGTGGTTAGAATTGAACATCTAGATGATACATCTAGATGT
>CAYWUU010000080.1:0-5815 GCA_964461405.1 uncultured Erysipelothrix sp. | reverse complement strand
ATGGTTGAAAATGCTGAACACAGTTCAAAAACTGCCGCTCATAATATTACAACTACTATTCGTGGTGGTAATAACTTTAAAGAGTATAAACCAAGTTTCCATGGTGTAATGGTTTGTATTGGCGGACGTTACGGGGCGGCTCGGGTTGGTTTACCAAACTTTATGTTTAACCTTCCTTCGTTCTTAGCGATGTTTGCGAAACACTTTATTAATATTGTTTATTTTGTTCAAGTATTAGGTTGGAATAAGATCTTTAGTTATATCAAACATGAGTTCTTAACAGTTCGTAACCGTCGTAGTTTCGTTGGTGGACATTTATCAAATCGTTCTCCAAGTATTATGGCATTCCCAATACGTCTATGGCTAGGAGCTGTATGGGTATTTGAAGGTATCTATAAAGTTAACGAAGGCTGGTTAAATGAGTATAGTTTAGATAAGTTCTTTGGTTTCGCTAATGACTTCTATGATGCAGCACTTGGTGTTATTGATGGTGCTTCAGAGGCCACAACCTCTGCTGTGCAAGGTTTAATTTCATTGTCAACTAATGCTCCTGATGTTATATCAAATGCTACTGACGCTGTATCAAGTGGTACAGGGGATGCTGCCGGTGAAGCTATTACGCAAGTATTGATTAACTGGCGTGTATGGGATGTCTTCCATGTGTTGTTTATTTCCTCTACAACATTAAAAGATGCAAAACTTGAGCAGTTAGCATTTAAGATTAATATTCCATTAATGAACTGGTTCTTAGAAGAGATTATTTTAGCTAATGTCGATTTAGCATTCCTGCTACAACGTGGTATTGTAATCATTGAAATCTTAATTGGGCTTGCTTTATTAGCAGGTTTATTCACTACATTATCAGCTGGTGTATCAATTGTTCTTCAGTTAATGTTCTTAACTACAACAGGTTGGTATATGTCAACAGTTTGGATGTTCATGGCTTCGTTTGCTGTATTATTTGCTGGATCTCAAAGTTTAGCATTAGATTACTGGGTGATGCCTTGGCTTAAAGATAAATGGAAGAAGATACCTTTTGTTAAGAAATGGTATCTATACCACGATTAAGGGTGTTTGTGGTGAACGACTATTTATTAGAAAAATTAGAATCGGTTAATCAGGAGGTTGATAGTTTACTGTCGACCTCTCCTTTAATCATAAGAAAATACATGCAACATCTTATCACATCAAAAGGTAAAGGCATTCGAGCCCTTTCTGTATTAACTACAGCGCTAAATGAAGAAGGTGAAGTAAGCGATGATTCCATAATTATGGCGGCTTCGTTGGAAATTCTTCACTTAGCTACGCTAGTTCATGATGATGTCATGGACGATGCGGATACTCGCCGTGGTGTTGATACTTTACATAAGAAATACGGTCGAAAGACGGCCGTAATTTGTGGGGACTATCTGTTAGCATTAGCGATGCATACAGTAGCGAAGGTTAAAATTGATGATCAAAGTGCCCTAAAGTATACGGACATCCTAATGGGTCTTGTTTTGGGTGAGTTAAATCAGCATTTAAATAATGGTAATCTTGATTTAACGATGCCTGAGTATATGGATATTATCGAAGGTAAAACCGCTAAGTTATTTGAGGCTTCCTTTGTTGGGGGGGCTTTAACCCTAACAAATGATGAAGAAGTCCTTGAGCAATATCGTAAGATTGGTAATGCTTTGGGAATGATATTTCAAATTAGTGATGATTTAATTGATTTTGAGGATACGGAAGAAGAAGCACTTAAACCGGTTCAATCTGATTTTGAACAAGGGGTTATGACCCTTCCTTTAATCTATGCATTTAGTAAAGAGCCTGAATTAAAGAAGAAGCGTTTAACGCGTACTATCATTAATGAGGCAGTTAGGCGCTTAAAGGGCGTAGATTTTGCGAAACATGAAGCGCTTAAGATTTATGAAGAAGCTATGGAAATATTAGATGCCATGGAGCTGGATGCTATTAAGCATAATTCCATTAAACTACTATTTGAAAGGGCTATTCGATGATAAAGAAAATATTAAAATTTGTTGAGATTCAAACTAAGATAACCAGTCTTTTGACATTTGTCTTAGTCTTACTTGTATTTGGTAACTTAGGGATGCCGATTAAGGGGTATGAAACCATAATATTCTTTTTAGGAATGTTTGCGTTTGATTTAACGACAACCTCCATCAATAACTATATTGATTCAAAAACCAACGATCAGGAATTTGGCATGTCCCGTCATACCATGAAGTTAATTCTCTTTAGTTTATTAACACTTAGCTTTATATTTGGTTTATGGCTGGTATGGATTACCAATTGGGTTGTTCTACTTATAGGCGCCTTTTGTTTCCTGGTGGGTATTATGTATACCTATGGTCCGATTGCTATTTCGCGTCATCCCTATGGGGAGATTATTTCTGGGGTATTATATGGATACTTTATTCCATTTATATTAGTTTTTATAAACTATGGAGATGCATTTTTAGCAGTTAGTGTGCATGAAACAATCAATATTGCACTTAACACGGATTTACTGATTAAGTTTATTATCTTTGGTTTAATACCAACCCTTCTAACGTCAGCGATTATGTTAGGTAACAACACGTGTGACGTTGAGAAGGATATTAAGGTGGGGCGTTATACCTTGCCCTATTATATAGGTCAAGATAGCGCTGTTAAGCTCTTATATGCTCATTATATCTTAGTATATCTAGGGGTTGTGATGGGTGTTATGGTGGGGCTTTATCATCCACTAATGCTAGGGATAGGAGTTACCTTCCCGGTGGCTATGAAACATGTTAAGGCGTTTTCCATTGCGTGTAATAAAGAGATTTCGTTTGTGAATGTAATTAAGAACTTTATTATGATTATGGTTGTGAGTATTATACTGCAAAGTATTATTATAGTATTATTCTAAAGGAAGTCATGGGACTTCCTTTTTCTATTGGAGTATGTAAAAAAAAGCGGAAGTTCATAAGAACTCCCGCTTTCTTCTTTAGTTGTTTAAATTAAACAGCTTTAACGTTGTCAGCTTTTTTACCGCGCTCGTCTTCTACTACGTTGAATGTAACCGCTTGGCCATCTTCAAGAGTTTTGAAACCGTCAGCAACGATTGCTGAGAAGTGAACGAACACTTCTTCGTTAGTTCCGTCTACGATAATGAATCCGAAACCTTTATCTGCGTTAAAGAATTTTACTTTTCCTGTAAGCATATTTCCTAGTACCTCCGTTTCTATAATAAGCGTAACAATTTAATAAATACGGTATAACGGTACTATTAAGTGTATATGTCTTATAACTTCTTAACAATACCACATAAAGCTATGGAATGTCAAAGTATATTTATTAATCTAAGGGTGTCCACGTAAGATGCTTCACAATTGTCGTGGTAATTAGGTATAAAACTACAATACCAAACACATATAAAAGGTGTAAGGGATCGATGATTATTAAGTCCATTGAATACGCAAATGGTGTTAATACCACTAGAAGAGTAAGAGATAGCGCGAGGGTTGTAGCCACTACAAGAGTTAGTGACGGTTTGTTTTTTAATGATAGTGGATTCTTGGAACGAATTACATAAATAATCAGCGCTTGTGACATAACACCAAAGGCAAACCAGAATGTATGGAATTGAATAGCTTGTTCAGGTGTGTTGATGCCTAATACAAAGTATAGTAATACAAAACATAGAATATCAAAGATGGAGCTTAGCGGTCCAAATACTTTCATAAAGTGAATTAAGGAATCGCCTTCTAAGCGTCTTGGCTTTAAGAGATCCTCTTCATCGCAATTATCAAATGGTATGCCGGTTTGAGCGATATCTGAGATTAAGTTTTGAACTAAGATATGTACTGGTAATAGGGGTAAGAAGGGTAGGAAGATACTGGCTACGATAACAGATATCATATTACCAAAGTTACCCGATACCGCCATCTCAAGGTATTTAATCATATTAACGATGGTCTTACGTCCCTCTAGTATTCCTTCTTCCAGTACCGTTAAATCTTTTTTAAGTAGAATAATGTCAGCACTTTCTTTGGCGATATCAACAGCCGTATCTACAGAGATCCCAACATCGGCTTGTTGAAGCGCTAGGGAGTCGTTGATACCATCGCCCATGAACCCTACGATATGGCCCTTATTTTGAAAAGCCTTAACGATACGTTGTTTCTGAGCTGGTGAGATTTTAGCAAATAGTTTACAATCGCCAATAACCGCTTCAAGTTCTTCATCGCTCATGGCTTCAATATCATTACCTAAATAAGTGATATCTGTTTCAATGCCAACCTTGGAACATACTTTCTTCGCAACCCCTAAGGAGTCTCCGGTAATAACTACAACATCAACACCGTGTTGGTATAAACTCTCGATGGCTGGTTTAGCGCTCTCCTTGGGAGGGTCTAAAAATCCAATGAAACCAATTAATACTAAATCCTTTTCATCCTCAACTGAGAACTCATGTTCATCTGGAATCTCGTTTTTTTGTGCTACTGCAATCATGCGCAATCCATCGTGATTATATTGTGAGTAAACTTCCATCGCTTCCTCACGGGTTTTATCATCCAATTCAAATACTTCACCGTCTCTATCAATATACTTAGAGAGTTTCATGATTTCTTCCACCGCCCCTTTGGTGATAAGTTGGCGTTTACCAGAAGAGTCTTCGAGAATTACACTCATTCGTCTTCTTGCGAAATCAAAGGGAATTTCATCAACGACATTATAGTAATTTACTAAGTCCATCATATTATAACTTTCGGCACGATCGATGATGGCTTTGTCAATTAAGTTTTTGAGTCCACTTTGGAAGGATGAGTTTAGGTAAGCATGACGTAGAATTCTCATGTCATCATCGCCGTTTACATCCATATAGCGTTCTAAGATGATTTCATCTTGCGTAATTGTACCAGTTTTATCGGTACATAGGATATCCATTTCTCCAAAAGTAGAGATGGAAGATTGAGACTTAACGATGGTTTGGTGTTTGGCCATATTGATTGATCCCCGTGATAAACCAGAAGTTAGGACCACCGGTAACATTTCAGGGGTAAGTCCAACGGCTACAGTTAAAGCAAATAATAAAGCATCCACGAAGTCTTTTTTTAAGAAGCCATTAATTAGGAAGATGATGGGTAACATTATGAGCATGAGCTTAAGTAGTAAGCCAGAAATTGTTGAGATGCTTTCTTCGAAGCTATTGGTAGATGTAATTTCTCCCATTTTTTTAGCCATGGTACCTAAGTAGGTATCATCGCCGCGTCTTACCACAACGCCGCGGCCGCTACCACTTACTAAGTTGGTTCCCATGAGGGCAAGATTGGTATAGTCTGTTTCTTGATCGAGGGCGTCTTCATCCAGATATACAAATTTTTCAATGGGTAGGGACTCGCCTGTTAATGTGGCTTGCGACAAGAAGAGGTCTTTGGCAGATATAATTCGTAAATCAGCAGGGATTATATCGCCCGCTGATAGTCGTATGATATCTCCCAAAACAATTTCATCAATGGGCATTTCAATAAACTGACCGTCTCTTAATACGGCCGTAGTATTTGATACTAAGTTTAGAAGTTTTTCACCGGCTGCACTGGATCGAGTATCTTGGATAAAGGAAGCCAGTGTGGATGATAAGACTACGGCAGATAGAATTAGGATGGTTAGATAATCTTTGTTGGTAGCAAAGATGACATCATTAATAAATGTGATCACAATAACCACAATTAGAACTAAGTTAAAGGGGTTAATAAGCACATTCACAAATCCGATGAGGGGATTTTCTTTTTTTGCTTTTGAGATAGCGTTAGGTCCTTTTTCCTCTAAAAGTTCCGCTGCT
>CAYWUU010000079.1:0-5848 GCA_964461405.1 uncultured Erysipelothrix sp. | reverse complement strand
GCAAGGATAATTACATCGGCTTGTTTTACTAACTCATTTGCTTCTGTAACATGTGCTCCAGGCACAAGTATCTTTACAGTTAAGTTTATTTTATCGGCTGATCCTGAGCCTGCAATCCATGTTTTATACCCTGCCGCAACACTTAAGCGTGCTAAGGCAGTACCCAATTTTCCTGCTCCTAGGATTCCGATACTGGGTTTATTCATTTTCTTGATTCCTTAAGATTTCTTTTACTCTAGGGATGACTACTTCACCATAAAGTCGAATTGTTTGGTTACGATATTTCGCCGGTTGAATACCAATACCATAAATTAAATCAAAACGATTTACCCCTACTTCTCTAATTACTTTGGCAATCTTTTGTGCTACTGTTTCAGGACTTCCTACATAGTAGGATCCTTTTTCAATTTCATACTCAAAACGTTGACGCGTCATTTTCGACCAACCACGCTCTACTCCTAATTGATCCATGGCCTTAACAATATAGTTCCATGCGATCTCTTTGGCTTCCTCATCTGTTTCAGCGATGATTCCATGTGAGTGCATTCCAAGAGGTTGGTCTTCTGTACCAAAGTGAGCGGTTGCTTCTTTATAAAGTTCAATATAAGGTTTGAATCGAGTAGGTTCACCCCCAATAATAGCAAGCATGACGGGAAGACCATAACGGGCAGCCCTGATGATTGAATCCGGCGTACCCCCAACTCCAACGACGGTATCTAGTTTCTTATCAAGTTTAGGATAGACTTGGAGATTATCTATAGATTGAGTATAATTCCCTTTCCATGTTAGGGGCTTATTTTTAAGCAACTCATTGAAGAGGGCCATTTTCTCTTCGAAGAGCTCATTATAATCCTTAAGATCGTATCCAAATAATGGAAATGACTCCGTGAAGCTACCACGACCCAACATTACTTGAGCTCGTCCATTACTTAAAGCATCAATAGTAGCGAACCGTTGGTAAACTCTAACCGGATCATCAGAGCTAAGTACACTCACCGCTGTACCTAGTGTTATTTTTTTTGTGATGGTTGATAGTGCGGCAAGGACCGTATCAGGAGCGGAAACGGCGTACTCTTTACGATGATGTTCGCCTAAGGCAAATACATCTACACCCAGTTTATCAGCTAGCACACCCTCTTCAACAACCAAACGCAAGGATTCTTCATAACTCATCACTTCATGTGTTTTATCATCAATAGCCAAATCACCAAAGGTGTTTAAGCCAAACTTAATATCTTCTACTTTAATCATAATAATTCCTCCAATGTATATATGATATTTCGAAACCGAAATATTATCAATACATATGCCCAATGTACACCACTAACTCTTTATGGTATAATCTTTAAGTTTATGGAGGCATTTATGTTACAAATATTTATTATCTTTATTTTCTCCTTAATTGGAATTTTTACGTCAAATATACTACCCTTTCCCATTCCAGGAAGTATTATAGGCATGTTATTGCTATTTGGAGCACTTGAAATTAAGTTAATTAAACTTGAAGACGTTGAGAATGGCGCAAATACTTTAATGCAATATCTCTCACTTTTTTTTGTTCCTTTAACGGTGGGTGTCTTGGATTATCTAAATATCCTATCAACCCACGCCATTTCACTAATTATAGTAACCTTATTTACTACTATATTAACCTATGTGATTACCGCAAAGATTATGGATGGAAGAGTATAATATGGAATTAATATATCTAACCCTAACCATTGGTCTTTATCTATTCAATCAAGAAGTACAAAAAAGAAGTAAGCTAAAATTATACAACCCACTTCTAATCACTTCCTTAATGTTGATGGTAATTTTCTACTTCTACCCCGTATATTTACCAACCTACCAAGCCAATACCCAAATTTTAACCCTGCTTATCACACCAGCTACCGTAGCCTTAGCCATCCCTTTATATAAGTACAGGGAAACAATCAAAAAGAATATTAAACCCCTAGCACTAGGTATCACTGGGGCTGTGGTTAGCCACGCTCTTGTTCTTGGGGTATTATCTAAGTTACTTAAGTTAAATAATGTTCTAATTGCTTCACTTACACCTAAGTCTGTCACAACAGCAATTGCTAAGGAAATAGCGTTCAGTCTAAGAGGCGAACCCAGTATCACCATCCCTGTTGTAATTATTACAGGTATATTGGGGAGCATTCTCTCTGAATCTCTAAGATCAATCTTGAAGATTAAAAGCGATGCTGCCCATGGATTGGCACTTGGAGCCAGCGCCCATGCAATGGGAACCTCCAAGGCACTAGAAGAGGGAGAAGTTGAAGGCGTGTATGCCTCAATCGCTTTGGTGCTCACAGGGCTTGTAACTGTGGCCCTATCACCCCTAATCTACACGATTATTACTAATATTTAGAGTTATTTACTCATATACTACAAAACCCGCACTATTTAATAATGCGGGTTTTAAATTACTAATATAATGCTACTACTCCTGTGGACTCTCTTCCACTTCCGGATTTTCCTCAACTTCAGGCTCAACATACTCCAAATTCAACTCTATAAGTTCTTTATAACTCTCAAGTGAAGTATTATTGGTCCACGTTACCATTAATTGAAGCGTAACAGATGGACTCTCAAGTTCCTCTCGCCCCAATAGAATACCTTCTAAAAAATCTTTGTCTTTATTGACTTGAAACGGCACAAGATTAATCGGTTTATCAAAAATACCAAGGCTAGGTAGCATTTTATCTTCAGCATTAAACGCTTCCTTATTCTCAATCACCATAACTTCGATACCGTACATGGCAATCTTTGGATTCTTTATTTCAATATAATAAGAATAGCCCACGTTATCTTTATACATCTCAGTTTCAAGATCAAAGAAACGCGATGAACTACTAAACTTACTCTCATTTAAAACAGCTTTCCACGAAGTCTCATAATGCTTCATACTTTCGTCCATTTCCTTTTGTTTAGAATTACAACCCACCAAAAGAAACAACAAAAGTATCAGTAAGTATTTCTTCATTCAATCACTCCTTGTGGTTAACAACATGATAATGACGTTTACCACGTTTAATTACCGTAACTTGATTCTCAATCGCTCTCTCTTTACTAACAATAAAATCAACATCATTTACCCGCTCACCATTCACACTAATGGCATTATTAGTAATCATTTGACGCGCTTCACGCTTACTGGGTAAGAACTTTGCGTCTACCAAAAGATCCACAATATTCATATCTCCACTCAAATCATAAGCCATACTATTTTTATATAGCTCTTGAATTTGACTAACTGATAAGTCCTGAATATCACCTGAGAAAAACGCTTCCGTTAACTTAAGTGCCATTTCAAGCCCCTCTTTACCATGAACTGTCTCAACGACCTCAGCTGCTAATTGCTTCTGTGCAAAACGCTCATGAGGTGCTGCTAGGAACTTAACTTCAATATCCTTAATCTCATCAACAGATTTAAGCGACAAACGCTTAATAAAATTCATTACGTCCGCATCACTAGTATTAATAAAGAACTGGTATAGTTGATATGGCGAGGTCAATTTAGCATCTAACCAAACATTCGCCCCTTCACTCTTACCAAACTTAGACCCATCGGATTTAGTAATTAATGGCGAAGTAACCCCAAACACTTCACGATCTGAAGTCTGCATACGACGAATTAACTCCGTCCCACTCACCAAATTACCCCATTGGTCCGATCCACCAATTTGCAGATCAACATTATAATGCTTATGTAAATAATTAAAATCAATCGCTTGTAAAATTGTATACGCAAACTCCGTAAATGAAATACCCGTTTCCAATCGCTTTGCGACTGTATCTTTAGCAATCATATTACTTACAGAGAAATACTTTCCATAATCACGCAAGAAATCTAACATTGTCAGATCTTTTAACCAATCTGCATTATTAATAACCTGAACAGGATTATCATCAGACTCCAAAATCTTACGAATCTGATTCCCAATGCTAATCACATTATGTTCAAGCGTTTCATCATCAAGCAACTGACGTTCTGTGGTTGGACGCGGATCACCAATCATACCCGTTCCACCCCCCACTAAAGCAATAGGATGATGTCCTTCTCTTTGGTATCGCTTCAACAACATCAACTGCTGAAGATGCCCAATATGAAGAGAATCTGCAGTCGGATCAAAACCACAATACAAAGAAAGAGGCGTCTTCAAACGCTCTTTTAAACCCTCAACATTTGTTACATCCTTAACTAAATCACGCCACACTAACTCATCTAAAAAATTCATTTCGCACCTTTTCTAACCATTTCAATCCAATAAAATTTTAATCTTAATATAGTTTCTCTGAATAACATCCAACATACAACTAATCGTTAATAAAACCGTTGCATCATGGGGATAAATACCATTCGACACACTAAATCTATCTAACTCTTCCCACTTATCTTCTTTGTGGATAAGATTTTTAGCTAAAAACTGAATCTTATGCAAGTTTTGCTTACCACTATGTAATAAAACAGACACATCATCATAACGACTCATAATATATAAAAGCGTTGAAATCGTCGATTGATTCTTTTGATAATACGGCACATAATACGTAAAAATTTCCTTCATACCTGTGCGCGAAATATCATAACGATCCGCTTCATCGGTTTCCTGAACCGAAGGATAAAACGCATCCGCCAATTTCTTAATTTGAGCAGAAATATCTGCATAGCCACTCGAATTAATAAATCCAAATAAAACCAAACTAGTCATATAAATAGGATAATAATACGGAGTATCATTTAATACCGATAATTGAATCTTATTTTCAACATCCAATTGAAAACGCTGAATATCATTAATATTCGTAGGATTCACACTCAATATCCGCTTTGACTCTTGTTTATAGGTTCTCAAGAAATAGATAAATCGCTCAAAGTTCATACGCGGATTAGAACCCCGATGATTTGGCGCATACATCCCAAACCCAAACTTCTTAGTAAAAGCACAAACATAACCATAGGTAGCAATATTACTTAGTACACTCTGTTTATCCGTTTTAATAATTTGCTCCTCAACCCTAGCAACATACGTCTCACGGTACTTAGGATCCAACTTGACTTCATTGAGAAGATCCAACACAGGTTTCTTATAATAAAAATCCATACGCTCAGGCTCATTCAACGACTTACGACTCACTTCACCCTCCGCATCATAGACATACGATTGAATCGCAAATCCAAGTGGATGATAATCTTCATAATGAATCATAGTATTCATTATGGCTTCCGCTTCATTAGACAATCTAATATAAAACATTAAGCCACCATCATCAAAGGTATAAGACCAAGAGTTAAACGTATAGCGTTCCCACAGTTCAAAGAAAATAGTGATTATTGCATAGGATGCAGCACCCACTTGACGATCTTCGCCCGCAAAAGAACTCCCAAGGACAAGAAAAACACCACCTTGGTCATCGACCATATCTTGTATAATTTTAACGCGCTTCTGTCGAAGCTTAGCGATTGTTTCAGACTTCAAAGGAACAATATTCATAATCTCCCTCTTTCTATAATCATTTTATCATAAAACCTTGTGTATTTTAATACAAACTTACACAAAGTTCATTAATAAGTATACAAAAAAAGGCACAACGGCCTTTTTTTGTATATATAAATAAAGGAAAAGAATATGAAACAATTTGCTGGATTTTTGTTTCAGTAGACTATTATTTTGTCTACATACCTATTATAAGATAACTTTGTGTTATTAAAATGATAGGAAAATGGCAAATTGTGTGACCCAATCTTATGACGACGGTTTATAAAACAATCCCATCAATAATGGCACAATCATAAACAAACCCATCCCCATAACAATAAACCTAAGTTCAAACACTTCCC
>CAYWUU010000078.1:0-5851 GCA_964461405.1 uncultured Erysipelothrix sp. | reverse complement strand
ATAGTATAACCCACATTCATTTGACACTAAAGCATTAGCCCTTTATAAATCCATATGTATCACGCGCAATAACCAATTCCTCATCCGTAGGCACGACCCATACTTGTGAAGTACTATCTTCAGTACTGATTAAAACATCTTCACTCATTGTTTTAATATTTAAATCATAGTCGATATTTAAGCGCATCGCTTCTTCAATCTTTTCTAGAATCATCTGACGAATCGCAACGGCATTCTCACCAATTCCACCGGTGAAGACAATTGCATCAATACGACCCAACTTCACAAAATAAGAACCAATGACTTCCGCCACACGATTTGTGTATAACTCAAGAGTCAGTGCTGCTCGCGCATTGCCCTCATTTTTTGCGGCTATGATATCACGCGCATCACTTGAAATGCCCGATACACCATACATACCCGACTTATTATTGAAAATCTTTAGAACTTCACTGGCGCTTAAGTTCTCAGCATCCATTATAAATGGCAAGATAGCTGGGTCAACATCCCCAGAACGCGTCCCCATCATAATACCCGCTAAAGGCGTAAAGCCCATAGACGTATTGATAGATTTTCCATTACGAATCGCCGTAATAGATGCACCATTACCCAAATGCGCAGAAATAATATTCATATCTTCAACACTTCGATCCATTAACTGAGCAACTTTATTCGTTACAAAGAAGTGCGAAGTCCCATGAAATCCATAGCGTCTAATGCGATATTGTTCGTAGTACTCATAAGGAATAGGATACAAGTAATTTGAAGCATCCATGGTTTGATGGAACGCTGTATCAAAAATAGCCACATGCTTTGCGTTAGGAATAAACTCCTGGAACGATCTAACTCCAATAATATTCACAGGATTATGAAGCGGTGCTAGATGCGACAATGAAGCCATACCTTCCAGTACATCATCATCAATTAACACAGACTCCTTATATAACTCGCCCCCGTGAACAATACGGTGACCCACACCTTTAATATCTTCAACATTGTCCACTAAACCCAATTTCACAAACGTAGCCAGCAATAACTCTACTGCTTTAGAGTGATCTGGAATGGGTTCATGTACCACATACTTTTCGCCATTGAACTTCGTAGTAAAAATAGAAGTTTCCAGTCCAATCTTCTCAATAATTCCAGATGTCACTACTTCCTCAGTAGGCATTTCAAACATTTTAAACTTCAGAGACGAACTCCCTGAATTGATAGATAATACGTAATTAGCCATTTTAGTCCTCTCATTTCTTTCTCTATTATAGCAAATCAGTTTACATACTTCTAATGATACGAATCTTTAGACCCCTAAACTAAGTTACACGTTTCACGAACTGAGAGGCGACTCCATAAAGAACGATTAATCCCATAAAGGGCAAAAGAACATACCATTCATAAACAACCCCAGCTACCAAAGATCCCACAATGCCCCCTAAACTCTTAAAGGCATTATGTAACCCCAGCATCTCCCCGTGAATATCATGTGTAGCGATTTGCGTGTTCTTGCTTTGTAATAGCGATGTTGATACAGAATCTATGATCATCATAATAATTCCCATCGCACTAAATATTAACGCATGCTTCCCAAATATAATTAAAGGAACCCCAACCATCGCAATACTCAAATGAACATAACTAATCTTACGACTCATTTGATTTGACCTAACAATCCATAAAGTTAAAGTAAAGTTAAGAATCATAGACCCAACTCCCACTAACCCTTTTGTGACACCATTAGCTAAAGATGTCATATTTAATACATCCACTAAGTAATAGGAATAGGTTTGTGAAAGAGTCGTTGAAGCAATACTGGTTAATAATACAACCACAAATAAGATCTTATAGTCATTAGATAAGGGCGTTTTTCTCTTAACCAAAGGATTACTCCCACTCCATATTCTATTTAAGTCCACATCAGATTCCACTTCATTATCCAATAAACAAACATAAAATAAAATACCACTAAGAACCAATACACTTACTTGTACCACAAAAGGCAATGCCAAGCTGATGGTTCCCAAATAACCCCCAATGAAATAACCCGCCATACCACTTACCGAAAACACTGTAACCATCTTCGCAATATTCTTCGACTTATCTTCATCATTAGAAATTGATATTACATAATAACTCGCGGCCACAAAAACAGCGGACACAAACGCCCCCGATATTAACCGACCCATTATGATTATCCACGGGCTGCTAAAGAATCCAAACAAAAACTGTCCCACTCCATACCCAACTGAACCCATTAATAATAGCTTCTTAGCAGAGATATACTTTGACATTACGCCCCAAAATGGCGAAAACAAAAAGTTAGTAAGCGACATGGCCGCAAATACCAATCCAAACATAGAACTTGGAAATTCCAAATACTTTAGGTAATTAGGCGTAACAGGATGCGCAAAATTCGCTCCCATTCCCGCTAATACATAAATAAGCATAAAGATGCTCAATGCATATTTCTTTTTCATATAACACCTCAACTTGCTTATTCTATCAAATTTCAGAACCAATTACCCTTAATATAATGTATAATTTAGTCTAGGTGATAAAATGAGTATGAGAAATAGTATCTTCAAGACCCATCGACACGATATTTGGTCTAAGTTTATAAAAGCAATTAAAGACTATGATTTAATTCAAGAAAATGACACCATAGCGATTTGCATTTCAGGAGGAAAAGACAGCATGTTACTGGCTTATCTTTTCAAACTATACCAACCCATTAGTGAAATTAAATTTGATGTAAAATACTTAGTTATGGATCCTGGCTATAAAGAACACCATCGCCAACAGATTATCGATAACGCAAAAATACTAGATATTCCAATTCAAATTCATGACACTAAAATTTTCAGTATCGTTGAAGACGGAAAAAATCCCTGTTATCGATGTGCCCGCATGCGAAGAGGTTCACTCTATAGCTTCGCAAAAGACTTAGGATGCAATAAAATTGCCCTAGGTCACCATTTTGATGACGCCATTGAAACAACCCTCATCAATATTTTCTATGCCGGTCGCTTTGGGACCATGTTGCCAAGATTACAATCTACCTCAAATATTGGCATGGAACTTATGCGCCCCCTTTATTTAGTCAAAGAAAAATCTATTATCAATTGGGCCCAACAAAATGATCTTACTTTCTTAAACTGCGCCTGTAACTTCACTGAAAAACGATCGGATGAGAGCAAGCGCCAAGAAATAAAGAAACTCATTAAAACTCTATCAAAAGACAACCCTCTTCTCATTCATAATATCTTTAAAAGTGTTGAGAATATTAACTTAACACAAGTTATGTCCTATTATAGTGATGATATTGAACTAACTTCTTTTTTAGATAAGTTTAATCAAGAATAGTCGTTATCGTTTTCTTAAGAACTGGTAGGACCTCTAACTCAAACCATGGATTTTTAGCCATCCAACGTCGATTCAAAGGCGAAGGGTGTACCAATGGAAAATACGTAGGTAAATACACCTCAAAGGACTTAACTGTTTCTGTTAAGTTCTTTTTCATATTCACACCTAAATAATGTTTTTGAGCATAGACACCCATCAATATAATCAACTCAACCTTAGGCATACAGGCCAATAATTGCGGATGCCACTTATCCGCAAAGTCCTTTCGAGGCGGCTTGTCCCCGGTAAGAGCCTTACCAGGATAATAGAAATCCATCGGAAGCACAGCCACTAACTTAGAATCATAAAACATGGATTCATCTATGCCCATCCATGCACGCAAGCGATCTCCACTCTCGTCCCTAAAGACATCATCCCTTAGTTGTGTTTTAATACCAGGAGCTTGCCCAATAATAACAATCCTTGCTTCTTCATAAGCTCTAAAGATGGGATTATATCCTTGCTTAGAAAACGCTTCATTATCCTTTATTATGGCCGCTCTAATTGCTTCAATGCGTGTCATATACACCATCTCCTTCAGTATATATTAATACTGTTTACCAAAATTTTCGTGTATAATACCCTTAGGAGGCTATGATGAAAAAGATTAATATTAATACTACGTTTTATAACGCAACAAAGTCCGATCCTTCTCTACGAGAAGTTTTTATAAACATGGGATTTTCTCCCATGAGTGATGACACCACCTATCAAAGTGTAGGCCGAGTCATTACTATAAAAAAAGCACTTAACCACATCAATATGACCCTTGATGAAGCCAATGCACTCTTAAAGAAACACAATATGGAGGTAACACTATATGAGTAAAACTGATAAATTGGGCCAACTAATCTTACGATTACACCAAGGAGAACCTGCCGAAACTGTTAAGGAAGATTTTAGAGATCAATTTGGTTCTGTTACTTCAGCAGAAATTATTCGCATGGAGCAACAACTAGTAGACCAAGGCATGCCCGTTGAAGAGATTCAACGCCTTTGCGATATTCACGCTGATATCTTTGATACATCCATTGAGGAAATTCATGCCCTACCCCCTGAGTTTGAACGCGAAGGCCACCCCCTTAAAGTATTAAAAGATGAAAACAGAGCCCTGGAACAACACTTAGAAGATACGTTCTTTCTAACGCTCCAATATGAAACATCCCTAGAAAAACAACACCGTTTCCAACTATTATCTAAGGTTAATGAGCTCTTTGATTTAAATAAACACTACCAAAGAAAAGAAGTACTCTTCTTTCCCTTGCTTGAAAAATACGGCTACGATGCACCCCCTAAAGTCATGTGGGGTGTAGACGATGAAATTCGCGATGATCTTAAAGCCTTTTATCAAGCCATTCAAAAAGAAAATACAGAGGGCTTACTGGAAATATTTACAGCCCTAAGAAAACGAATTGAAGATATGATCTTTAAAGAAGAAATGATAATGTTACCCATGTTGTCAGATGTAGTAACAGAAGAAGAATGGGGCGAAGTGGCCTATGATTCAGAAGAAATAGGGTACTGCCTCGTAGTGCCTAAACAAAAATGGCTACCCCGATCTAAAGGTTTCTACGATCGCGTAAAGGAAGATTTGGCCCTAAAAGACCATAAAATACATCTAGATACAGGAGTATTGCGAGTAGAAGAACTATTAGGATTATTAAACAGCCTACCTGTTGATATTACGTTCATAGATAAGGATGATAAGTTCAGATACTTTAATATGGCTAAAGATAGAATATTTGTAAGATCAAAAGCAGCTCTAGGAAGAGATGTAAGACACTGCCATCCGCCGCGCTCCGTTGCAATGGTAGAAGGTATTCTAGAGGATCTAAAATCTGGCGCCAAAAACTCAGAAAGCTTCTGGATAGAAATGAAGGGTATGATGATTTATATTCAATATATAGCCATTAGAAATGAGTTTGGTCAATATGTGGGCACTTTAGAAGTAAGCCATGACATTAAGCCCTATAGAGAACTAGAAGGCCAAAAGAGATTACGATAAGCTGATTCAATTCAGCTTTTTTTATAACTTAATCTTATATTTTTCTACAGCAACAATCGCTTCTTTAGTTTCAATTAAGACACCCCCATTATGTAGGATTGCCTTTCTTGAACCAATATTATCGCGATTACAACAAACCAACACTTCACCCAGCGGGTTATATAATAAAGTTTGTTCGATAGCAAGTTTTAATCCCAAAGTAGCATAGCCCTTTCGACGTTCACTGGGACGAATACTATACCCAATACTACCGCCAAAACTTTCATCCAATCTCTGGGTGATAAAGGGCCGAATACTCACCATGCCCACTAAACGTTCATCTTTTTCTCTAATTAGTAAATACTGATAGTTAATAGGTTTAACATGGTGGTATCCTATATACTCAAGGGTTTCGTGGCATTTTAAAGCCCTGATCAAAGCCTCAAAATCCGATTCATCTTCATAACA